>NZ_CP046456.1 GCF_009734425.1 Corynebacterium occultum | reverse complement strand
AATGATCCGGCGGAGGTTGGTGAGTATACCTGTCAGGATTGCCCGTAGTGCACGCCGGTTGACCCTGCACCTACCCGACAGATGGCGGTGGGAATCCCAGTGGTCAAGGTTGTTTGATCACACCCACTCCCCGCCGGCAGCGGCCGCAGCCTGACCGCCCAGCTGATGTATCGGCTGCCAAGATGACAACAATTCGTGGAACAACCAGACGACGACGTGATCTGGGGATCATCCCTGCACCGATACGTTCCGGGTAGCTGAATGGGGAATCAACTCAGTTCCTGATACCGGGCGATCACCGCCGGGGGACAGACCCTGGACTTCTATCTGTCGTCGAAGCTCAATGTCGCATCAGCCAAGCGTTTCCTGGCCCCAGACATTACGGGCGAACACCACAACCGGGTTCCCGCGGGTAATCAGCACCGATAAGGCACCGGCCCTGGCGAAGGCGATCGCCGAGTTGAAGGCGGAGGGAATCTGCCCTCCCACAGTGGAACACCGTCAGGTGAAATACCTTCAGCAATGTTCTCGAGGGAGATCATGGGCGGTTGAAACGGATCCTGGGGTCGAAGGGGCGTTCAAGAACAGGACTGCTGCGTACCGGACGTTGAAGGGGATGGAGGCGATGCACTCATTGCGAAAAGGACAGGGCATCATGTTCGCCTACGGGCAGCCGAACCCGGATGCGATGATCGTTAGCTGGGTGTTTGAGGCGGCCTGAGAACGTCGGCACGCAACGAGCATCAGAGGAGGAAAGGCTCTCTGCCTAAAGTTTGCAACACCACCCGTCGATGTCGCCAAAGTACTGGATGATCTCGCGGCGTGCCACGAGGCGCTCTTCGGCGTAGAAAGTATGTCTCGATTACGTATCCGTCAGGAAACCCTAATGCTGTTCTTAGATCTTGCACGAGTTTACCGTTTCACGACCCGTGAACGTTCTGCCCCTGGAGGGGGCAGAGCAGTTCAGAAGCGGATGGTGCGCGTGAATGTTACTTTCGGTACCCAAACCTCTGGGAGGCGGCCTGGCGGCTGATTCCGAGGGCGCGGCCCACCTGCGCCCAGGTCAGTCCGTGCATTTCCACGGCATTTCTGGCCCGCATGGAGATCATGTCGTCAAGCTCTTCCTTGAGGATGGCCAGGTCCATCAGGTTGGCCTCCCTGTCGCTCACGTCGGCGCGACCCACCCACCAGGAGAAGTTGTCGAGGTGATCCCGGGCATTTGATTGTCCACTCATGAGCGCAATCTTAGTTGCGCAACTAAAATTGCGCAAGATTTCTTGCGGATTTAGAATTGGTCGCGACGTTTCCCGCTTCTCAATGAATTTTATGATGCTCACCCCATGAGCAGTGTGCCGAAAAGCCGGGCCTGGAGAACCTCCCGAAATGGCAGTCCGACGCTCGCCACGAGGGGCATGAGAAACTCGGTAGCACCGCCCTGCTTGCCACTTCATGGATGAAAGTTTCGGCCACTCTACCACTTCAAATGTTTCATCATATGCAATATTTGGAGTGGTAGGGGGCGGGCATCATCTCATTGAGGCCTAGGTCAACTCACCCCGTAGCGGCAGTGACCTGCGCACTTCTCACAAGATGACCTCACAGGGGGAGATGGTGACCGGAGAAGATGCCGATGGCTGTGATTATTTTACGTCGATCGGACCTGACCCAGCTGTGCAACAGCACCCTCCAGGGCATCCGGTAACTGTCCAGGTCCCAGGTGGATAAGTGAGTACCAGGCGAGGACACCTGCCCACCGCCGACCCGAATCCGCCAGGTCCAGGCGGGTATTCTGGGCCGGATTGGGGCCTCACCTCTGCGGCGGAGGTACGGGCCGTTCGACGAGCTCAGCAAGCCGCCCCAGCGTCGTGGTCATGCCCGCGCGGAGTTCCCCGGCCCGATCCGTACTACCGATCAGTTTTTCGATCATGAACCAGGCCGCGCGCGTCAGTGGTCGGGTGACGGTGTAGGACTCTCTGACCAACGTGCTGCCCTCCCCCTGCGAGAAGAACGTGTACCGCCACTCCAGAGTGCCGAAGAACGGTTCCGTCCGACTGATCGCGAACTCGCGGCCGGGCTCCGCGGCGATCACGACCGGGAAATTCGGCCACGTCCAGATCCCCCCGAGCGAGTTGACCGCAAGGAAACGCGCCCCGACCTCAGGCCCGGTCGCACCGCGGATCCATCGGGTCCGGATGATCTCGGGGGACAGCTCGGGTGTCCGGGTGATGTCCGAGACGAGGGTGTAGATGTCCTCAGGCAAGGCGTGGAGGACACGTTCCACCGTATCGGTGGTGAGGGTCTGGTTCATCGATGGGCCCTTCCGTTTCCACCAGTGCGTTCCTGCTGGTCGGTGACTACCTTCCTCAACTGGTCTTCATCCTGGGACAGGGGCTTGTGATAGTACGAGGATCGGTTGATACCCACCCCACGTTCCTAGAGCGTGGCAAGTTGATCAATCAGGCATCAGTGTTGTTTGACTGTGCAGGGATTGATCGTCTTAGACACAACTCGATGGACGAGGATTTTTTTCTCCCTACAGGTAAAGGTAGAGGTGTTATAGGCCCTAAAGGGCCTATAGGGAGACCTTCGAAAACACATCATCACCAGTGGGTATCCACTACCCCCCGCTACCGTTTATGCGCAGAGACGCTACCGTTTATGCGCAGAGGCGCTACTGTTTATGCGCAGAGGCGCTACTGTTTATGCGCAGAGGCGCTACTGTTTATGCGCACTATCCAGACACAAAAATACCCCGCAGACCATTCAGTTCCACGGGGTCACCCAACATACGCTAGAAGGGGTTCTCCCCCAACCCGTACCTCTTTTTAATCTCCTCCTGGACCCGCACCGGAACGGACGGAGAGCCAGGCTTCAACATCACACCATTGGCGGTCACCGTCACCGACGCTTCAGGCCACACCTCGAGCACCCTCTCCAAGGCTCCAGCTACCTTCAGGCGCCAATTCGACCGACCCCGAACCGTATCTGGATAACCAGCCCCGAACTGCTGCCGTAACTGCTCCCACGTCACCACCGTAAACCCTCGGTGATAGCTGAGCCGGTACGTCAACCAGCAGTAAATGTCGATCGCCAGTGGCGATCGACGGATCTGACGCAACACATTCACATCCAACGGTACGGCCGAGCAAGTTAGCTCTCGATAGAAAGCCGCAGTCAGCGTTACCGACGAATTTTGCATGGACAACTGTTCCGGCTGCTTCGGATCCCACCAGAGCAGCGCCGACTCCGCGATCAGAGTGTTATCGAGCTGGTCGAAGGCGACCTGTTTTCCGTCCCGGTACTCATGGTCTTCAACCTTGATGCTGATGAACGTGGAGAACAGTGATTTAAGTTGCTTGCGCAGGGCGGTAATGGTGCCGTTCTTTCCACCGGAGGCTGACTTAATCCCCACATCGCGCATGAACTGGCTAAGGCTTCCACCGAGAGGGATGGTCCGGGCTTCTTCTACGGGGAGGTCGCGACGCCGGATGGCCTCACGGGTCAGCCAGCACATAATAAGGCGTGGGTAGACACCATGCGGCAGACCATTGGGTGAGTACATGGTCACGGTCATCGCCCCGTTTTTGAGGGTGATTTCTTTCCCTGCTCTTGCGCTGTGGGGGAAGGTGGCTTGTATCAGGGTGCGACTACTGAAGGCGTAGGGGTCCAGGAATCCGGCTTCGATCTCGGCGAGACGGGCCTCGAGATCAGCAATAGGGTTGGGAGTGTTGTTCTTATCCCCGGCGTTCGGGTTATGATCGCTCATAAATCCTCACTCTTCTCAATTCTGCAGTGGGGTCATGGTCGGGGCTGTTGGAGCAGCGCCCGGCCTTTCACTTGTCTTTTTACGGTATCAGCAGGTGGGGCCGCAATCCGTTAGAACCTCGATACACCTTTGAGATATACAAATTTACATATACATAGATACATATGCGTTTGTGTATTTGTATATCAAGATTCGTGCTCATTCAGATACTTCAGCACCGATTCCTCAACGATCTCCTTCATTGTTCGGTCCTCCTTGAATGCCTGAAACTTGAGTCGGCGATGCACGCTCGTGGTCATCCGAACATTGAACATCGTGGATGCTTCAGGCTTCGCAGCTGCCTCGGTATCTATGAATGCCTCCGAGATTGAGCGGCGCTGGCGGGGTTTTGAGGGGCCGAGGTTATGCTTTTTGGTGTTCATTTGATGGTCTCCACAATCTCTCGTCCAACACTGTCGTAACCCTCAAGCCGGTCGGGAACATTGCCCCAAGAGGCAGGTACAGACTCGCGCAACGGGATGACTGACCGGAACCTGGGCACCTCTTCCTCATCTAAGATCGCCAAGAGAAGATCCAAACTCTTCGTGCCCAGGCGAGCCGAGGTTATGAGGACGGCGTGGGGGATGCCTTCGAGTGAGGGAAGTGTGTCCCAGACCCGGGAGGTTTCGATACCGGACGAGCGGGTGGGGACTAGGACGAAATCGGAAACGCTGACAGCGGAATCGATTGTTTGGGGATCCCCGGGTGGAGTGTCAAGGATGACAACCATGTCGCGGGGTAGGGACTTCACGTACCTGCCGAGCCGCTTGGCGTTGGAGATCTCAACGGGGAAAGGGAGTGGTGTTCCTGCGTCGGCGGCGCGGTCTGCCCAGTCGGATGCGGAGCCTTGGTGGTCCATGTCGATGACAGTGACGTCACGACCCATCTGGGCAAGGGCGGTTCCGAGGTAGATGGCGGAGGTCGTTTTGCCGACGCCACCTTTCACATTCACGATTCCGATGATCATCGGGCGGCCTTTCTGTAGTGGGATACGGTGATGCGCATGTATTTGTAAATCAGGATACATAAATACACGTATATTTATGTATTTCAATGCACGGATGGATGTATATTTGTAAATCTTAGCTACTAGGAATGATTTATGAGCAATAAAAATCCCATCATCATGGTGGGTGATCGAACTCCATTCCGAGGGGTGCTGTTGCAAAGTTGGACCATGCTCAGGTTGACGAGGCTGAGCTATAGTTCGGGTCCGTCAGGGGTGTGGTCGAACACCTGTTGATGAATGGTGGGTGCTGCGTAGGTCTCCTGCGCGGCACTGTCGTCGTTTCGACGGGTCTGGCGGGCGCGTTCGCGGTCGGCGACCGTCTCCGCCTGGGCCTGATGCAACGCCGCAGGCGCATGGGCATCCAGAACACAGTCCGAGACACCGACCTGGGCGTTGACCTGCGCACCGGTGAAATCTACGCCGGTGAAATCCGCGCTGTGGAAGTGCCCACCGAGTATCGTGCCCGTGAAACAAGCATTAGTCAGCGAGCACCTGGTGACGCTGAGGCGGACTAGCTGCGCATCACGGAAATCCGCCCCGTCCAGATCACAGTGGATCAGGGGGCTCACCCGGAAGGGTCCATCGTCCACGCCGAAGCGGGCCGAGGTAAAGCTTGCTCCCTGCAGCTGGCAGGACTTAAAGGTCACCTGGTGGAAGTCGGTGTCGTCGAAGGCGGCACCGCGGAAGTCGCAGTCGATGAATTTCACCCCTGATAGTTCCAGACCGCGTAGATCGGTGTGACGGAAGTCCCGGTCGTGGATCTCCCCGCGCTCGGGCAGGGGAGCATCCAGGGGCCGTAAGGTCCGGGCGGTGTCGCCCGCCAGTTCCGCGTGGAGGGTGTGCGCCCAGTCGTAGAGTTCTACGTCGTGGCCGATATGGCGTGGCGGCAGGGCGGCAAGCTCCGGTTGTGTGTCCGGGAGGTAGTGGTCCAGGCGGTGGGCGATGACCGCTGCGACATCCCGGGCACCCTCCAGGTTGGCGGTGGCCTCACCAACCAGGTCGCGGTAGTTGATGCCGTGACGAGCCAGACGCACCGCCGAGGTGGCAATGCGTTCCACAGCCTGGTCTTCATCCACGGATGCGGTGAGCGTGGCCGGCAGGGAGTCCAGCAGGTCGCGGACCTCTGGTTCGAGCTGGGTGCGTCGCCACGAGGTGGTCAGCAGGCCGGTGGCGGTGGCCAGTAGCTGCTTCGTGCGCTCGGGGCTGGTGGCGTGGGCCAGTTCTGCGCGGTGCAGGTCATGGGCACTGTCGTGACCGTCATCCCTGGCCATAATGTCTTTCAGGATGTCGCGGTAATTCGGGGCGTGGTGTTCACCGGACATATGCCAGTGGCCGTCCTCCGACTCCAGATCAATGCGGGTGTCTTCTGTGACATAGAGATGGTTCTGCTTTTTACCGCGGGTGGCCGCGACATAGAGGCCACGGCGGTCGGTGCCGGGTCCCACAATCGCGCGGGTGATATCCACGGTCACCCCCTGAGCACGGTGCACCGTGGCGGCATAACCCAGCTGAACATGCTCAGCCACATAAGAACCCGGTAGGACCAGGGGTCGTCGGCGTTGCTCTCCTGTGACGACCAGTGAGCCGTCGGCGTGGACCTGGGTGATGGTAAACCGCTGGCCGTTGAGCACGCGTTGGCCCCCAACAGTCTGGTTCCTGCGGGTGAGGATCACATCCCCTGCTGCTGCCTGGTGTCCGGTGCCCAGGGTCACCTGCGGTCCCTCGGTATCCACCAGTCCGCGCTCACAGCGGGTATCCCGGATGATGTGGTTGGCGGTGTCCACATCAGCACGGGTCGAGGCAATGAGAATCCCGGTATGCCCGGCCTGCTCATCGGCCAGATGCGCCTGGGCGGCACCCGCGACCATGTCGACCCGTGCCCCGTGGTGGACCCACCCCCGCTGGTGGTAGAGGTCTAGGCCCGCACCATCGCCGTGGCGTAAGCGCAGGCCGGCGTGGGCTTGGTCGGTGTCGGCGCCCATGCGCATGACCTGGTCGAGTTCGACGGACTGGTCGCGTTTGACCAGGGTGCGGAAGAGTCCGCCGGTTTCCACGGCGTCCAGCTGGTGGGGGTCACCGACCAGACGCACCACAGCACCAGACGTCTGGGCGATCTCGACCAGGGCTGCGAGATCAGCCGTGGTGGCCATGCCGGCTTCATCGACCAGCAGCATGTCCCCAGGTGTCAGTGATACTCCGAGGTGGTCGAGGCTTTGTGGGTGGTTGCCGATGATCCCGCGCCACCGGTAGGTCAACGACGCCAACGTATGGCCCTCGGTACCGATGTCAGCACCGAGGTGTTGGGCGGCGGTGGCCGAGGGTGCCAGGGCAATGACCTGCCGGTCATGCGCCTGCCAGAGACTCGCGACCACGGCCATGGCGGCGGTTTTACCCGTGCCGGCCGGTCCCACCCCGGCGGTCAGCTGCGCCCCGGATTCCGTGAGATGCGAGACCAGCAGTTGCTGGCCCTGGTTGAGCACCAACCCGGACTCCGCGGCATGTTTTTCTAGGGCCTGGGTGACACTCGTGTGGGTGGCCAGATACGCCGTTGGCTCATCAATGGCGTCCAGCACCCGTGCTTCCTCCGCCAGGGTGGCTTTCGCGGTGAGCATCACGGAATCCGCATCCTGGTCGATGACCCGACCGTCCTCCCGGAGCAGTGCTGCGGGCAACGACTCATCAGCTGGTGGGGTCAGTGCCACAATGAGATGCTCACGCGCCCAGTCCACGGCGTCCTGGCGTGCCTGCTCGGCCACCTCCTCGCTAGTGAAGCGCCACTGGTGCAGGCGCATGGTGATGGACGTTGTCAGGTGGCGCTGGTAGAACTCTGCGCGTCTGCCACGGGTGTCCTCGGTCGCCTGATGAGCTAAGAAAGCGACGGCTTCTTGGTAGGCCTCGGTGCCCGCTTCCGGGAAGACCTGGCGGGCCGGGGCTGTAGCTGCCAACCGCTGCGCGGAGAGCACCTGGCCGTCGGCCAGCGCGGCCCACCGCGTGCGGTGCTCGGCCAGGGATTGGGCGGGTTTTTTCGCATCTCTGGTATCCAGGATGGCTTGTTGCCACAAGCGGTAGCGCACCCGATCCGACGGCGCATGCCCATGCGTGCTCGCATAGTCAGCGGCGTAGGACTCATAGACCGGCCGGGCCATCGTGCGACGGGAAGAAAACTGCTCGATGAGCCCATCATCGATACCCGCTACTTCCCACACCGGTTGTTTCTCCTCGGCAGTGACACGCGGGCGAAACTCCAGTCCCAGGCGCTGGTTAAGGCGCTGGGTGAGCAGGTGTTGGTAGCGCTGACCGATGAGGGCGGAGTTCTTCAACAGGTGGGAGGCATCCACACTGCGCCACTTGTCGACGTCCCCTCGGCTCATGCCGGGTGTCTCAGGATCAGCCTGGACCTTATTCGAGATCAGACAGTGGGTGTGCAGGTCCGGGTCCCCGGCCCGGGTGTCAAAATGCACGAACGTCGCCGCGATCATGCCCCGGGCCTTGAGCTGTCGTTCCCCGCGGTGACCGGTGCGGGTGAACAACACGTGGTCCTCAATCCAGGACAAACAGTCGGTCACCGTCTCCTGGTGGATCTCCTCAATCGCCTGACGTGTCTCCTCATCGCCCAGTGCCCAGAGCACGGAGACGGATTTCTGCGGGGAAAACGTCAGGTCCACCCCGGAGGTGGCCTGTTTGACCTTGTTTTTCTCCTCGTTAAGCCAGGCGAGTACTTCCCGCGGGGAACTGGTGGTCACACCGTGTGCTGTCTCGTAGTGGGGGCGGGCAACCTCCAGGCCGAGGGCGGTGCGTTCCTTCGTGGTGGGTCGGCGCTGATGGGCGCTGAGAAACTGCGCTTCGGCCTGTTTGATCGCCCCCAGCACGGGCACGCCCTGGGTGTAGAGGGGAAAACGCCTGCCCAACTGGACGTCCTTGATCGTGGCACCCTCGTGAAGCATCTGGTGGTCGGCATCGGGGTGCAGGCCCTCGCCGTAGAGTGCGGCCATCTGCACCTCACCCACCACCACCCCGGTACCAATGGTGGTGGCTCCCAGGCCGGTGATGCCGTGGCCGAACCACCGGCCTGGTGGGGTACCGGTGGCCTGGTAGTAGTCCGACAGTGAGGTGCCGGCACTGCTGGTGTCGTCGTGGGCGGCGACGGAGTCCAGGAGGTAGGCGTAGCCGTCTCCGGCGTTGATCACCCGTACCGACATCATGGCCTCGAGCCTACGAGATTTCCGGGGCACCGGCAGGTGACCTACCCAGGTAGGTCTGTGAGCTGCCAAAACCGAGAGTCAGATGATCTGCAAAAGGTGTGTGGCATTTGTGGTGGGGGTTGGCGGGTGTGAGGGACGAGCAGTTGACGGTGACGCTGGGGCGGGTTGGTGTGGGGAGGTTGTGGGTGGCTGCGGGGGTGGGGTGGGTGCGCTAGGGTCGGGGACAAGACGAACGATGCGTGTGAGATGTAGGGGAGTGGTGGATGATGTCGGTGGCTCCTAAAGGATCCTTGAATGCCCGCCAGCGGGCACGGCTGGCGGTCCAGGTCGATCAGGACAAGCTCAAACGCCAGGTGGACCTGTTCACCGAAGCACTCACCGCGGTGGACGTTCGGGATCAGGCGGAGATCCGCCTGGGCCGTGCGCTGAATGAGTTGCGCGGCATGGGGTTGACGCGAGCAGATATCGCCCAGCGTACGGGTCTGGCACCCAGGGAGGTCTCGGCCGCGATGCGAGCCGCCACCGAGGCAGAAACCCTCGAGCAGGAGGGTGAGACTACAACCCCAGAAGACACCGACCTGACCGCGTCAGCCACCCCGGTGGAGGGAGCAGACGACACACCGGAATCCGGTGACACGGGAGCCGATCAGGGCGTGGGCAACGAGACAGAACTAAAGACCCCAGAGGCACGGTCCGTCGACCCTGCCCCCGCACAGTAATTCCGCGAAGTGGAGGTGAGCGGTAATGGACGACGGACTGTTCCCCGCACCGGCAATGGCGACGACTGTGGTTGTTCACACGTCGCGGATTCCGGTCATCCCCGACCCGGATCTGCCACTGACCACGGCGGTGCAACACCGCTTCTGGAAACACGTGGTCCGCGGTGAAGGAGACCGGTGTTGGATCTGGATCGGGGCGATCTCCTCGCCTGATGGCTACGGCCGATTCACCTGGCAAAAAGACCGCCACCGCCGCACCGTCTCTGCCCACCGCGTGGCACTGATGATCGCCCACGGCGGGGAACTTCCCCAAGATCTGGTCGGCGAGCATTACTGCTGCGAACCGCTGTGTGTCCGGGTCGGCGACGGGCACCTGCGGCTCACGACCCAGGCCACCAACCTCGCCCGGGCCGTGGCCCTAGGCCGGCACGTATCCAACCGGGAAACCGTCGCCAGCCATGATCGCGCACAGCGCTCCTACCGCATCCGGGACGCAGTCCTCAGCGGTTGGGACGACGACACCCTTCACGCCGCCCAAGGTGGTATCCCCACACCCGAGAACCAACCCGGACTATGGTGACAAACAGTAGAGAAAACAGCGCCACAACCATGAAGGGTGCGGCGCTATCGTTTGTGTTGGGTTCGATTACAGGCAGGCGCACCTGACGCGGTGATCGTCAGTCGAGTACTCGAGACGGCCTGACAACGCTGGCATTGAGCACTCATCAAGCGGTGAAAAAATGAGTCCTCTCAGCTGTCCATCCCGAGTCCGCAACAGTACCGTCCCTCGCTTTCCGGTAGTTTTCGTAACAGGTCTTAGGTCAAAGCGCTGCGCGCCCCTTCTTGGCGACTTCATATCTGCAGTTCGCTAGAGGACTGAGTGTCTTGCGTAGGGTGAATTCGATGCTGAACGATAGATAGGAGCTGGTATGACAGCATGGGTGATCCGGTCGGGACAGTACGGTGAGCGAGCTGAATGGGCTTGGGAAAAAGGGTATTCAGGTGCAGGATGGCAGGCCGTGGGGCCAGAGTTGCTTTCCTGCAAAACCAGGGAAGAAGTGCAGTCCTACGCAGCGGAAAAATATGCGCATAAACCGCAGGCACTTCCGAACATCACCGCGCAGCTGTGGATGCTACTGGGACGCATCACCATCGGTGACTTAATCGTCATGCCTATTAAGCAGACCAGAGAAATCGCTCTGGGGTGGGCCTCTACGTCGTTGCAATATCTGCACAATGAGGAGGATCCGTCTAAGCGTCTGGTAATCGGAGTCAACTGGGTAAACCGTGTTCCTCGTACCGCAGTCAAACAGGATCTATTGTATTCTCTCGGCGCCACGTTGACAGTGTTTTCACCGAGCCGAAATCAAGCGGAAGACCGGTTGAAGGCACTTCTGGAGACTGGAACTGATCCAGGTATGCGTCAGGAATCCCTGGAAAAGGCAGCTGCTGTGCTTTCCTCTGTGGCCGCTGGTGACACCGGCAATGACCCCGATGTGCCCGCGATACAACAAGACATCGAGGAAATGGCGCTGGATCAGATCTCGGAGCTGATCAGTCAGGAATTCACCGGCCATGGACTCACTCGCTTGATCGGCGACATCCTGCGTGCCGAAGGCTTTAACGTCGAGGAATCCCCGGAGGGACCCGACGGGGGAATAGACATTATTGCCGGTCGCGGCCTCCTGGGTTTGGAGTCACCCAAGATCCTGGTTCAGGTGAAAACCCCCAAGGTGGATCGTCCGGTGGTTCAGCAGTTGACCGGACTCGTCAGCTCGCATGAGGCCGACTACGGCCTGATAGTGGCTTGGGGAGGCCTTACCTCAGATGCCCGCCGTGAAGTGATGAGCAAACGGTTCCGGCTGAAGGTGTGGGATGACCAGGACATCATCCACGCCGTGCTGAGTAACTACGAAAAACTATCCAGCACCACCACCCAAGCACTGCCTCTGAAGCAGATCTGGGTGCCAGGAGAGACTGCAGATACTGCGCTTGAGTAACCTTTCTGCTTGAGTTTGCAACCGTTGTAAGTCTCTAGTTTGTTGATGATTCCCGTCGCTGCGTCGCGCTGGAAATTATAGAGACTCTGCCACACCTTCGTTTTCCACAAATTCGATTCTTCAACACTCTCGCTTTGTTTATCGGCAGCCAATCCCGTGGTGACCCCAGGAATCAATCATCTAGATGATTGAGTCCAAGGGTGTGCTGGGGGTTTAGTGGTCATAGGCCAATCAGTGATCGCAGGGCAGGTTGGCCGGTGGCGTGGTTATGCCAGATCGCTGCGGTTAATGCCAGCAGGCGTTTAACGACCTGGCAGACCAACCCACCGGCAGTGCGGCTGCCGTGTTGTTCAAGATGGAGCTGGCTTTTCATCGTGTTGAACACCGACTCGATAGTCTGCCGCAATGGTTTCAAGAATTGTTTTCCTGGCCTGGGTTTTTCCCCTTTCCGGGCCGGGCGAAGCAACTCAACACCACCAGTTGTCAGCTCGTCTTCCAGCCAGGCACCGTTATAACCCTTATCGGGTCTGAACCCCGTTTAGCAGACACTTGGTGCTGGCACCACGTGTCCACCATCTGCGGGTCAGGTCCCCGGCTAACGAGCTTCCTAACAGCAGTGTCCTAATGCCCAGGAACTGCGGCAGCCAGCCTCGCAGGAGGGTCCAGGCGATTCTGCCGAGAAATGAGTGCGGGCTCCGACTGGAAATCCAGCCGGAGCCCTTATTCCTTGTCCTTATACGGTGGCCATGGCGGGCTCGTGTGCTTCCTTCGGGATGATCATGTTCTCGTGCGGTCGGCGGTGGAACTCGCCGTTTTTCATCACCGCGGTGATCTTCTTAATGTCCTGCAAGATGGTGATGTCTTCTAGTGGGTTACCGTCGACGAGGATCATGTCGGCGTAGTAACCGGGCTGGACCTTGCCAAGCTCATCGGCCTGGCCGAAGAGTTCCCCACCCAGGGAGGTAGCCGCAATAATTGCCTCCATCTCGGTGTACCCGAACAGGTTGACGAAGTGGGCGAGATCCCGGGCGTAGGTGCCGTGTGGGGTCCACGCGAAGCCGTAGTCGCCACCGGGCAGCACCCGGATGCCCCGGCGATGCATCTCCTGCACGCCCTTGACCGCAACGTCGAGTTCCTTGGCGTAACCGGCCTGTTCAGCAGCTTCGTGACTGTAGCCAAATTGGCCTGCGTCTTCCAGGGTGGCGACCAGCCAGTTGATGGCCGGGGCGACGAAAACACGGTCCTTGGCTGCCTCGAGCATGTCCATGCCCTGTTCATCGATATAGGAGGCGTGGTAGATCACGTCGACCCCGGTCTTCAACGAGAGGTAGACCGAATCCCGGCTACGCGCATGGGTGCAGACCTTGACCCCGCGGCGGTGGGCTTCATCGACGGCGACCTGCAGTTCCTCTTCGGTGATGTAGGTGTCTTCGGCGGAACGGGTGCCGGTGACTTCTTCACCCGAGATGCTCATCTTGATGTTGTCGACACCCAGGCCGATAGTTGCGCGCACCACCTTGCGCATGTCCTCCACCCCGTCGGCGGTCTGGGTGATGCTGTCGACCAGGTCACCGGCGGTGGTCGCGATTTCCATGCCGTTGGCCCGGTAACGGGGGCCGGGGATCCGGCCGGCGTTGATGGCGTCGCGGACGACGACATCGAGGCGGGCTTTGGCGCTGGCTGCGCCGAAGCACATGGTATAGCCGTAGTCGAGGTAGGTCTTGGCGGAGTCGATGGTGGAGAGCAGGTGTTCTTCGACCGGGGTGTTGCCCAGCTGGTCGAAGGGGCGGTTGTCCCAGGTGAAGTGGGTGTGCGCGTCGGTCAGACCGGACATCAGCGTCTGGCCGCGGCCGTCGATGACGAGGGCATTGGGGTCGTTGATTTTGCCGACACCGGGGCTGACCTCGGTGATGCGCTCGTTTTCGACCAGGACTTCGCCAAGATAGGGCTGGGTGCCGGTGCTATCGAGAATCTGGACGTTCTTGAAGATGGTCTTCGACATGATCGTGCTCCTTGTGTTCTTTTTCCCGAAAGGGGTGAGGGGGTCTAGCTGGTCAACACATCCCGTCGAGGTGACCGGACGCGGTGCATGATGAGGGCATTGCTTCTCGTGGTCGGTGGGAGTGTGGGGGTTAGGTGTCCTGCAGGAAGGTGGCGAGGTAGTCGGTCACAAAGTCCGGGGCCTCGAGCACTGTCCAATGTCCGATGCCGCTGATCGTGTGGCGCTGGGCGTTTTTCAGCTCGCTGGCTATGGCGTCGTTGGTTTCGGGGGTGCTGACCGCATCCTGGTCGCCGGTGATCAGCAGCACCGGTGCGGTGATGGCGTGCAGGTCAGGGTTGGTGGCTGCGGCCAGGGCCTCACAGGCCTGGGCGTAGGCTTCGGCGTTTTGTGTCAACAGGAGCTGGCGCACCAGGGGGCGGAGCAGGGGATTATGCTCAGCCGCCTGATCTGCGGTGGCGCCACGTGAGATGGCCTCGGCGACTGCTGACATGCCCTGGTCGCGGACCAGGGCGGCTCGCTGCCGGGTGGCTGCCTTGGCCTTGTCGGGCTGGGCCTGGACGGGTCCGAGCAGGACGATCTTGTCCACCAGTTCCGGGTGGGTGGTGGCCAGCTGTTGGACGATCAGGGTGCCCATGGAATGGCCAATGACATGGGCCTTTCCGGAGGTGGTCTGGGTCCGGATGACCTCGGCCAGCTCCTGGGCCAGCGAGTCGATGCTGATCTCACCGGTCAGCGGTGAGCGGCCGTGGCCGTTGAAATCGTAGCGGAGGAACCGGAACTGCTGGGATAGTTCGGTGACGATGGGATCATAGAAGGAGGTGGCGCCTCCCAGGCCATGGACCATCACCACATCTGTGCCTTCTCCGGTGATCTCCATAAAGAGCTTTCGAGTCCCGACCTCGGTGAGTTCCGCCGGATGTGCAGCGGTGGGGATCAGTTCGGTGGTGTGTGTCATGGGTGCTCCTTAAACTTTTTGTGGTGGATACCTACTGGCCTTGGCCGACCTGGTTGCGCAGTGTCCCGAGCTTGCTGAACGAGACCTCGACCACGTCACCGGGGGCCAGGAACTTCGGCGGCTTAAATCCGATACCCACACCCACCGGGGTGCCGGTGGCGATGACATCCCCGGGCTCCAGGGTGATGCCGGCGCTGATGGTCTCGATGATGGTGGGGATGTCGAAGATGAGATCGGCGGTGTTGGCCTGCTGGCGGGTCTCACCGTTGACGGTGCACAGCAAGTCCAGGGGCTCATCGCCGACCTCGTCGCGGGTCACGGCCCACGGGCCCATGGGGCAGTGGGTGTCCAGGCTTTTGCCGAGGAACCATTGGGCGTGTTTTTTCTGCATGTCTCGGGCGGTGACGTCGTTGATGTTGGTGTAACCCCAGACGTGGTTCATGGCCTGGTCCTTGGTGATGTTGCGCCCCCCGGTGCCGATGATGACCCCGAGTTCTGCCTCGTAGTCCAGGCCATCGGTCAGCTGGAGGTGCGGATCGATCTCGGCCTCGGTGCCGATGACGGTCGAGGGTGCCTTGGTGAAGACCACCGGGTGCTCGGGGATGTGGCTGGCACTGGCGGTGGCGTCGAAGCCAGAGTCGGCGAATTCCTTGGCGTGTTCGAGGTAGTTGCGGCCGATGCAGAAGATGTTGCGACGCGGGCGCGGGATCGGGGCCAGCAGCTCCACCTCCTCCAACGACAGGGTGGTGGTCGAGAACTCCGGGGTGCCGTTACCCCAAGTCTCGATGACATCGACCAGGCCCTCGCCGTTGGCCAGGGGGGTGATCTCGGCGGTATCCGTGTCCAGGACACCGGTGCGGGTGGTGCCATCGTGGCGGAAAGTGATGAACTTCAAACTGACTCCCTTGCTCGATTACCGATTATCGATTATCTACCATGAGACTAACCTGTCGCGATGTGGACCACAAGGGGTTGAGAAAAGTAAGTTAGATCACTTCGAGAAGCCGCAGCTCACCACTGGTGGATGCCGAGGGAAGGATCGCCCTGGATACCGGGACGCTTACTCGCGCGCCTCCGGCAGCTGAGGGAAAATCACTCGTGGGGGAGGATTGAGTACTCCTGCTGGTGCTCGGCGACTAGTTGCTGGCACAGCTGCGCATCCCCGGTCTCAAAGGCCTCCACAATGGGGGCGTGGGACTCTGCCGCAGCGCGCGGGTCCACCTGGCCGCGCACGATGGTGGCCATGGTGCGTACCTCGACGAACAGCGAGTCCCAGATCTCTACCATGAGCCGGTTGCCGGAGGCCTCGATAATGGCCCGGTGGAACTGGGTGCTGTATTTAGCCAGGCCCCGGGCACTGCCTGCGTCGACTGCCTCCCGCATTCGGGTCAGCGCCTCCCGCAGTGGGCTGGGGTCTTGGTGGAGGGTCGGGAAAGCATGGAAGGCAGCTGTTCCCTCGAGGGCTACCCGGACCATGTAAATCTCGGCCAACTCCTCCGGGGAAATACTGCGTACATAGGTTCCTCGGCGGGGTCTGTTCTCCACGAGCCTGGTCGATGACAGCTCCCGTAGGGCTTCGCGCACCGGCGCCTGACTGACCCCGAATTCCTCGGCGAGCTGGAGCTCCACCAGGTGGGTTCCGGGAGGGTAGGCACCTTCGATCACGCGATCGACGATGATCCGCTTGACCCTCTCGGAAAGGCTCTCGGACGCAAACGACGTAGAGGCTGGCATGGGACCATTCTGACACAGCACTACCTAATCTCTTCAGGCAAGCCTGGGTATATGACCAGTTGAGTTGGGCGATTCAGTGTCACGGAGGGGCAACAATGCCAAATGGTCCCACCAGCTGGTGGGACCGTTGTTAGGGAGACGCAAGAGGTGTCATCGTTAGGATGACATCACTGGGGTAGTGCGGTGAGAGCCCTGAGCTGCAGGGACTTTGGAAGTCGAGAGGATTTCAGCGGCCACGCGGTTGCTCAAGGTGCCAATGCCCTCGATCGAGGTTTCCAAGACTTCTCCTTCGCGTAGGAAGCGCTGGGGGTCGCGGGCGAAACCAACGCCATCGGGGGTTCCGGTGGCGATGATGTCACCGGGGCGCAGCGTAAAGATCGTGGAGAGGTAGGCGATGATCTCCCGGGCACCGAAGAGCAGATCATCGATGGTGGTTTCCTGCATGACCTCACCATCAATGGTGGTGCGGAGAGTGGCATCGGCAGGCAACTCGTCGGGGGTAACCATGGCGGGACCAACCGGAGTGCTGTTTTCCCAGGTCTTGCCCTGCAGCCACTGCATGGTGCGGAACTGAAAACCGCGCATGGACACGTCATTGAGCACCGTGTATCCCGCAATGTGGTCCAGGGCGTCGGCTTCGGCAATGCGGCGCCCGGGTTTGCCGATGATGATGGCCAGTTCGCCTTCCCAGTCGAGGGAAGAGTCCTCCGGGGGAAGCTGGATATCGTCCTCGGCGCCAATCAGGGACTCAGCGTATTTGGCGAAGATGGTGGGGTGATCCGGCATCTCGGAGCCCATCTCGATGATGTGCTGGCGGTAGTTCACGCCCACGCAGATGATCTTGCCTGGGCGGGGCACCACCGGTGCCAGGTCTGTATCAGTGAGGTCATGGGTGGGGCCATCGGCGGCGGTCGCCAGATCCTGCCAATCCGGGTTCTGCAGGAGTGCGCCGACGTCGGTGAATCCAGAGATTTCGGTGAAGGTGTTGCCATCCTGGCGGGCGGCAACAGTGCGGGTGGGGAGTCGGAGGGTAGAGATTTTCATGATGGAGCCTTTCGATAAGGGGGGTTTAAAGGGGTTAGATGTGGAGGTCTGCGCAGCCCATACCGGACTTGATGTGGTCAATGAGTGCTTGTTGGATGGGTAGGGGGTCCGCGCTGGCCAGGCAGTCCTGCAAGGTGGCGATCAGGCGCTCGTGCTCCTCGATGCTGTTGTCGAGGGCGCGAGGTGTGTTCTGGGAGTGCAGCTGCCAGGCCAGGATGATCTGATCGACTAGTTCGGCATATCTGGCTTTGAGTCGGCCGATGCCGGCGGCATTGACGATCGCATGGTGAAATTGCCAGTCGGCGGCATCCAATTCTGGATCGGAACGTTGTTCCCAGGCCTGACGCATCGAGGCCAGGGCGGATGTCACCCCGGTGATGTCTCTGTGCTGGGCCACCACCAGGCGCACTGCGGTAGTTTCAATGGCGATGCGCAGCACCGCCAGCTCTCTTAAGTCCTGGTCATCGAAGCTTTTTACCCGGTAGGGCTTGTTGGAGGTTTTTTCCACGAGTCCTGACTGCTGGAGCAGTCGCAGGGCCTCGCGTACCGGGGCCCGGCTGATGTGCATCTGGGTGGCAAGAACGGAATCGCGGACTTCATCACCGGATCGCATGTGTCCGCTCAAAATGGCTTCCCGGATCTGAGCGTGTACCGATGCCACCAGGCTGGCCGGACGGATGGGGGTGAAGGAGCCCGGGGTGGAGGGCGTGTCGTTGATAAGGGTCATGGCGATAGTGTGCCACATCACCAGTTTTTTGACGACTGTCGACACTTGCCTGGGGTGTATCACCTTACCCCCGACTGGTGAGCAACATCACTTGAGTGGTTGACGACTGTCGACACTTGCCTTTAGTCTCGGAGCCACGCCGAGACACCGTCTGGGCGTTTCCTGCAGACTGTGTCCGACACCTTGTCGGCGCCCTCCCCAAAGGCCCAGCAATGACCTCACACGTAGACACATTATCGTCCACCCCACCTCAGACCTCTCGTCGTGCCCGTAAGGCTTTGATTGCCGCGATGAGCGGCACGCTCATCGAGTGGTACGACTACGCCCTGTACGGTGCTGCCGCTGGTTTGATCATCGGCCCGCTGTTTTTCCCTGACGCCCTGAGCACCGCTGCCACGCTGGCGGCCTTCGCCACTTTCGCGGTCGGTTTTATCATCCGCCCCCTGGGTGGGGTGGTCATCTCCCATATCGGGGACCGTTATGGCCGCAAACCCGCAATGATCCTCACCATCGTGCTGATGGGAGCGGCTACCGTCGGTATCGGCTTGATGCCCACCGCCGCCTCGATTGGTTTGTGGGCCCCAATCTTACTGGTGGTTTTCCGCCTCCTGCAGGGTTTTGGCGCCGGAGCAGAGCTCGCCGGTGCGTTTACCCTGGTTGCTGAAACCAGCCCCAAGGAAAAACGTGGTTTCCACACTGGTCTGGTCAACGCCACCCCTGCAGCCGGCACCACCCTGGCTACCCTGGGGTTTCTCTTGGTCTCCACCCTGCCGGAGGACGTGCTGCTGGGCTGGGCGTGGCGCGTGCCCTTCCTGTTTTCCGCCCTCCTTTTCTTCATTGCTCTCTACATCCGCCGGGAGCTGGAGGAAACCCCGGAATACGTCCACGCTGTCGACAATCGGGAGGCCGCCTCCCATGAGCAGAAGGTTCCGCTCGGAGAACTGTTCAAACACAGCCGTCGCCCCCTGATCGCAGGTTTCCTGGCAACCACCGGTCACAACGCCCACCTCTATGTCGTAACGACCTTCTCCCTGTCCTACCTCACTGCCACTGTGGGCATGTCTCGGTCCCAGGCTTTGACCGCGGTGGTGATCGCTTCGGTCGCAGGTATCGTCGCCTCACCAATCGGTGGGTTGATGACGGATCGGTTCGGCGCCCGGAAGGTTCTTGGGTTTGGCGGATTGTTCGGCGCCCTCTACGCCTTCCCGCTGTTTCTCATGATGCAGACCGGTGACCTGCCGATCGTCATTATCGGCCTGACCATCGGTTACGGCGTGACCCTGGGAGCAACCATGGGTTCCCAGGGAGCATTTCTCACCAACCTCTTCCCCGCCCGCTACCGCTTCACCGGCGTGGCCACCGCACGTGAATTCAACGGCGCTCTCATCGCCGGCACCACCCCGCTGGTGGCCACCGTCTTGATCCAGATCGCTGGCGGTGAAATCTGGCTGGCCGCCCTCTACATCGTGGCCTGCTCACTGGTCACCCTGCTGGCCGTGATGATCGCCGGCACGCTGGGCAACCGACCCTTCGAGGAGAACTAACCATGTCCCCATCGAACCCAAAAACTCCCCTCCCCACCCGGGCACAGCACCGTTTGGAACGACAGCTGCCCAAATGGAGCGAACTGCGCCCCCTGATGCAGTTCAGCTCCCTTGACCTCGACCGACGTCGTGCTCGCTTGAATAAGGCTGCTGACCTGTGGGATCTGCGCGCCATCGCCCAACGTCGCACCCCCAAGGTGGCCTTCGACTACGTCGACGGCGCCGCCAACCAGGAAATCAGCCTCGACCGGACCCGACAGACCTTCCGGGACGTGGAATTTACTCCGGGTGTCTTACGCGATGTCTCCTGCGTCGATCTCAGCACCGCCATCGCCGGCGGCACGTCCGCACTACCGTTCGGGATTGCTCCCACCGGCTTTACCCGCATGATGCACTCCGGTGGAGAAAAAGCCGGTGTGGCCGCAGCCCACAACAAGGGCATCCCCTTCACCCTATCCACCATGGGCACCTCCTCCATTGAAGAAGTGGCCGCGGCTGGCCCTGATGGTCGGCGGTGGTTTCAGCTCTACCTGTGGAAAGAGCGCGAGAAATCCCTCGCCCTCATCGAACGAGCTGCCGCCGCAGGCTACGACACCCTGCTGGTCACCGTGGATACGGCGGTCGCCGGAGCTCGCCTGCGTGATGTTCGCAATGGCATGACCATCCCTCCGTCCCTGACGCTTAAGACCGTGTTGGATGCCTCCTACCGACCCGAATGGTGGTTTAATTTCCTCACCACTGAACCCTTGAAGTTCGCGACGCTCTCCGGGCACACCGGATCCATTGCAGACCTGGTCACCACCATGTTTGACCCCACCTTGACCTTCGATGACTTGGCATGGCTGCGCCAAGCGTGGAAGGGGCGCCTGTTCGTCAAGGGCATTCAAAGTGTGGATGACGCGCGTCGCGTAGCTGACTGTGGCGTCGATGGCATCGTCGTGTCCAATCACGGTGGCCGCCAACTCGACCGGGCGCCGGTGCCCCTGCGCCTGGTGCCTGATATCCGCTCTGCAGTGGGATCGGACCTGGAGATCATCCTCGACTCCGGAATCATGAATGGCGGAGATATTGTCGCCGCCTTGGCTGCTGGTGCAGACTTCACCCTGATTGGCCGCGGGTACCTTTACGGGCTGATGGCTGGCGGGCAGGAAGGCGTGGAACGTGCCATCGATATCCTGCGGTCGGAGATCCAGGTGGTCATGCAACTACTCGGAGTGACTGCTGTCTCTGAGCTCACCAGTGACTATCTTTGCCTGGACCGGGAAAAACCCTTGCTGGTCTCTTCCCTGGAACACCCCACCGCATTTTCTCGCTGACCACACTGCACCTGAAAACATCTGGGGCAATGGTCCAAGGGGATGGGAGGCTTCAGCACTCTGCACTGGCCGCTCATTCTCACCGGGCCCCGCAGCGGACGGGGCCACCCATGCCGTTCCTGGAACCGTTACCGGCAGTGACAGAGACGCTACGTTAATGAACATCGCCAGAAAAACGGCAACCCAGACTTGCATAATCCGTGCGGGAATCGGTTTACATCACTACGGTGAGTAGCCGATCTCGTCCGGAGTGCAAATGGGAATCCGGGAGATGAAAGCTTCCGAGGCGCCCCTGTGCCGTAATTCAATTCCGTTGTAACATCCCTGCGTCAAACCGGTTTTGGTCGTTCCAGAGCGCGGAAAAACCTTCCATCGCTGACCATCGAACTCAAAAGGTACGCGCCAATCCGTCTGGCTCTGCGATACCCACGCAAAATGACCATCGCAGTACTGGACAACAGTCTGATTTGAGTCACGCCACGGCGCTAGTGTGTTATTGAAGGCCTGAGGAGAGCAGTCACCCCGTCGTGGGATAGGACTCGGTGCCGGTGAAGGACGAGGCGGGCTAGGAATCACCCCCGGCAAGGGGTTAGCGATCAGTCCCTGCTGCACCGCCCACAAGGAACCCCCGCCCAGAGCCGCGACCAAGGCGAGGAAAGTAACGGCAGACCCTGCAGAGCTGCCCTGCTCGCTGGACGAGAAGGAAGACGCGCTGGGAACTCCTGTGTCTTGTGCTGAAGCGGGTGCTGCCTGCATCGCCCCGGTGGTGACAGAAAAAGCGAGGGCTAGCGCAGCAAGTTTTTGTTTCATGTCTCCAGCGTAGAGGGTTCCTTTTTTAGAACTGTGAAGCGCGGCATGAAAAACTAAGAAAAACTTGCGGGCCTTTCACTGGTGCCCTTGTCGGGCTCGGTTACTCCCTGATTAGTTGCCTGAGGCTGTGGTGAACTTTCCCGGGTGGTGGCCTACCCGCTTACAGACAGGCTCTGTGTGGCTTCCATCGGCAAGCTGAGCCCAGTGGCCACTGGGCTCAGTCCACCCTTACCGTACGGTTTTTTCCGTTTTCTGCGGCGACCCCTCCTTCCGCACCGGTGCTTTTCTTTCATCATGCATCATCACATAGCAGATGATTACTATTATTATGATGGTAGAGGGGGAGGGACCACGGGATGATCTGGGGTGGTCCGGGCCGGGGAGGTGGCCACCTCCTGGTGCACCTCATCGTAACGAGGGAGCTGAGAGAGAACGGACGGAAGTTGCTCACGGTAAGCTGACTTCCCCCTGCAGTCACGCTTTCTCAGGTTAAGGGGCATCCCGATCAAAGGTGGCTCAGTTCCTTTGGAACTGAGCCACCTGGGCCTGGATATGTGGAGCGTATCCTCGCTCCCTTGAATGGCAGGTTTCATGCCAGCTTTTTAGCAGGAACCCTTCTCATGTCCCAGGAAAACCAGAACAATTGCTTTTACATAGGGTATTTCTGATCGGAAGGCTCGATGGTGACCCACTTCAACTCGGTGAACTCGTTGATTACCGCTCGGCCATCGAAGTGTCCGTAGCCACTTGACTTAACTCCCCCAAAGGGGGCATTGGCATCGTTTTGCACGGTAGCCCCATTGACATGTACATGACCGGCTTCGATGCGCAGAGCGGCATCCAGAGTACGGGTGGAGTCAGTGCCGTGGACGGCTGCAGCCAGGCCATATTCTGAGTCATTGGCGGTGGCAATTGCCTCGTCCACTCCGTTGACACGGATGATGGTCGTGATCGGTCCGAATGTCTCATCGGTGTAGATAGTCATGCCCGGTTTGACGTGATCCACCACCGTCGCTGCCATCGCGGCGCCGTCTGCCTTGCCGCCATTGGCCACGACAGCGCCCTTAGCCAGGGCATCGTCGATCATGGCGTTGATTCTTGCCCCTGAATCCGGCCGGTACATGGGTCCGATGGCTGCTTTCTTATCGGTGCGCGGGTCACCGGCCGTGAGCTCGTTGACGCGGGCGGTGAACTTCTCGATGAATTCGTCCGCGACTGCGTTATCGATGATGATGCGCTCCGTGGACATGCAGATCTGACCCTGGTACATGAATGCACCGAAGACAGCAGCGTTGACGGCACCGTCGACGTCCGCGTCGTCAAGAATCACCAGCGGTGCTTTACCTCCGAGTTCAAGCAAGGGCTTCTTCAGATGGCGCCCGCAGGCTTCAGCGATCTTGCGGCCGACTGCGGTAGAACCGGTGAAGTTGACGCGTCGGACCGCTGGGTGCGCGATGATCGCTTCGGAAATCTCTGCGGCATCGTGCGGGGCGTTGCTGATGAAGTTCAGAGCACCGGCGGGAAGCCCTGCCTCGTGAAGAACCTCGGCCAGGATCTGGTGGCTGCGCGGGCTGCCCTCCGAGGCCCGGAAGACGACGGTGTTGCCGCACACCAACGGGTAGGCGATGCTACGCATGCCGAGCACACCGGGAGCATTCCACGGTGCCATGCTAAAGACCACGCCAGCGGCTTGGCGCACCGTCATGGAAAAGACCCCGGGACGGTCAGTGGGGATAGTCTCACCCGTGATATGAGAGGCCAGGCTAGCGGCTTCGCGCAGACACTGGGTGGTCAAAAAGATGTTGAAGTGTGCCCAGCCAGCAGCCGCACCGACCTCTTCCATCATGGCCTTGACGAACTCGTCAGAACGCTGTTCGAGGATGTCAGCGGCCGTCAGCAAAATCATACGGCGCTCACTCGGCCCGGTCTTGGACCAGGTGGTGAAGGCCTCTGCTGCAGATTCTACCGCCTTGATCGAATCTTCTTTTGTCGCTGCTGCGCTGGTGGTTACTATTTCACCGGTCAGGGGGTGCACACGTTCGAAGGTAGCGCCGTTTGTAGCATCGGTGGGCTTGTTGTCGATGATGAGCTGGGTTTGCATGGGTTTGGCCTTTCGATGGTTAAGGAGATGTGGAAGTAATAGGGGGTGAAAGTTGATGGACTTCAGAAGCGAGGGACTGCGGTGACCCAGGAGTGCTTATCCCTGGTCTTTGGTCGCTTTCGACATGTTGACGAAGGCGATGGCGAGGGCGCCGATGATGCCGGGGATCGCAACGGCGAGGAAGTTCTGCGAGAACGGGAGGGCAAGGCCCAGGAGTGCTCCGCCGAGGACCGGTCCGGCGATAGCACCGATTCGTCCGATGCCCGCGGCCCAGCCAATGCCGGTGGAGCGGATGGCAGAGGGGTAGTACTCGGCTGCCAAGGCGTGGATAACCGACAGCGTGCCGACCGTGGTGGCGCCGGCGAGGACCAGCAGAAGGTTGACGAGAAGCTCGTTTTGGGTAAGGGCCAGGGAGGCGAGGGACAGGGTGGCCACGATGAAGTAGGCGAGGATGACCTTCTTGATGTTGAAGCGATCTGCCAGGTACCCGCCGAGGACTGCTCCGAGGAAACCACCAATATTGAGGACCACCAGGTTGAACAGGCCACTTCCCAGGGAGTATCCGGCGGAGGTCATCAAAGTGGGCAGCCAAGTGTTGAGCCCATAGCTCAGGAGCATGGTCATGAGGAAGACCACCCAGATAAGCAGGGTGTTGAGTCCGTTGCCCTTGCGGAAGATCTCAACGATGGGAGTTGCTTGCTCCTTAGGCTGCTCAACGGCGACGACTCTGCTGGGATCGGTCTCTGGGGAAATACGCGCGATGACGTTCTCGAACTCCGTCCTGCGGGCGGGCAGCTTGGACAGGAATATCGGTGACTCGGGCAGGAACTTCCAGACGACCGGGGCCAGGATGATGAACGACACTGACACCCAGAAGACACTGTTCCAGCCGAAATTCGGGATAAGGAACATGCCCAGCAGTCCGGCGATGATCCCGCCAATGGAGTAGACGCTGCAGACGAAGCACACGGCAAAAGAGCGGATCCGCTGCGGGGCGAATTCTCCTGTCATGGCCACGAAGTTGGGAACCATGGCGCCCAGTGCGATACCCACCAAGGTGCGGGCAATGAAAAGTGTTTCGAAGTTAAAAGACAATGCACACCCTAGCGAGGCGGCGGCGGAGGCAATCAGACAGCCGAGAAGCAGGGTCTTGCGGCCGAAGCGGTCAGCGAGGGGGGCGACGAACATGCCGCCGATGAGCATGCCGATCAGCGCGGCAGCGCCCAGGTATCCTCCCTGCTGGGTTGTCATCTCCCATTCGATGATCAGAGTCTGGACGACTGAACCATAGGAGATCATGTCGTAGCCGTCGACGATCATTAACAGGGTGCAGAGGGCGAAGACTTGCTTGTGGAACGGCGTGATCTTGGCGTCGTTGACTACTCGGGTGACGGGGATGGGCTGGGTGGTGGCCCCAGGAGGGACTCCCAGGTGCAGATTAGTCATCATCAATTCCTTACTTCGGGATGAGCGCAGTGGGGAACAACTGGATTTAGGGTTGGGTGAGGTTGGTGCGGACCTCGATGAGGTGGGGTTTCCCGGAAGCCCTAGCACCAGCCAAAGCTGCGATGAAGTCCTCGTCGGTGTCGACGGCATGGGCTTGAACGCCGTACCCCTGGGCTAAGGAGAGGAAGTCAATGTCAGGAACATCCATACCCGGAGTATCAGGAGTATCAAGCAGTTGAGAGAACCAGCGCAGTGCCCCGTAGGTGCCGTTCTTCAAGACGATGAAGATCACCGGAATGTCGTACTGAGCGGCTGTCCACAGCGCGGTGATGCCGTAATTGGCTGATCCATCTCCGATGATTCCGATCACCTGGCGGTCAGTCAGGGCCATCTGTACACCCACTGCCGCGGGAAGGCCGAATCCTAGTCCCCCGGAGGCAGGCCAGAAATAAGAGGCTGGCTCCTGCAAGTCCATCTGGGACCAGAAATCTGCGTTGGTGGAGGTTGACTCCACGACATAGGAGGTGTCCACCGGAGCATGCTCCCGGAGCAGCGCAAACACCCGGGCCGGATCGAAGATGCCATCCACCGGCGTTTCCGTTGCAGGGTAACTCTGCCAGGGCCGTTCGATGGCTGTTTCCTGTGGTGGGACTGCTTCTGCCAGGAGTTCGAGCGCGCGCTTGATATCTGTGACTATCGCAGTTCCGAAAGGAGCCCGAGTTGCCTCATTAGGATCATCGGTGATGTGGATGAACTCAACATCCTCGCCCAAGTAGTGGTCGGGCTCATGCTGGTGATAGCGAAAGACGGGGGCGCCGATCACCAGGACCAGGTCGTAAGCCGCCAGAGTCGTATTAACAGCACGGATTGAGGCGGGCAACACTCCCCGGAACTGACCGTGCTTGTTGGGGAAAGGCAGGCGGTAGGGGGAGGGAGCGAGGTAGACATCTGCACCGGTGTTTTCTGCGAGTGTGATGGCTGCCGAATTCGCTCCAACGGTGTCCACCGCAGAGCCAAGAATGATTGCCGGCCTGGCAGCCGCCGAGATTAACCCGGAGAGATGCTCCACAGCTGATGCGGATAGTTCGTGCTCTTCGCTGTAGGAACGACGCAGCAGAAGTTCATCATTAGCGTTGGCCTCATGCTCCCAATCGTCATAGGGAATAGAGAGGTAGACCGGTCCGGGAGCGCTGGCCTGAGCCTGCATCACCGCCTCATTGAAACTGCGGGGCACATCAGACGCCGAGGCCGGTTCACAACTCCATTTAGTCAAAGGTTTGGTCAACTGCGGGGCCTCGACATTGGAGAGGAAAGAATGCATGCCGATGGTCTCGCGAACTTGCTGACCTGCGGTAATAACAAGCGGACTGCGAGAATAAAAGGAGTTGGTAAGCGCTCCCATCGCATTGCCCGTCCCGGAAGCAGCATGCAGATTAACGAAGGCTACTTCTCCTGAGGCCTGGGCGAATCCATCAGCCATCCCAACTACGGCCTGTTCATGGAGACCGAGCACGTAGTCGATCTCTTCCGGAAGGTCAGTCAGGAAAGGTAATTCATTCGAGCCAGGGTTTCCAAAAATTCGGAATATTCCGTGCTTGAGCATGAGATCGTGGACGACTGACCGCACCGTTCGTTTCGAATCAGGTGCCATGGTTTTTTCTGCTGCATATTCCTGGGTCTTCATTGTGTTTTCCTCTCATCGTGCGGGATGAGAGTTAACCTATGATCCATGACACTATTAGTCCAATATAATATTTATGCCACAACATAGAAGGGTTCTATACAGCATGGTGAAAGAGGTTAATCTCAACCTGATCCGTACTTTTTGCCTCATCTACGAGCATCAAGGGATCAGTCGCGCGGCTGACGAGCTCCACTTATCGCAACCGACGGTGAGCTATTCCCTCAAGCAGTTGCGTAAAGCCTTCAGTGATCAGCTCTTTTATAGGGAGCGAGGCTTATTGCACCCCACTCCACGCGCCCAGCAGGTCTACCCGGATCTTCGTGCGGCCCTTGATCTGATTGCCACCACGGAGATCTCTAGTACTGAGTTTGGGCCAGACAATTCGACCCGGGAGTTTGTTTTGATGCTCTCTGATCTCGGGGAAGTGGTTTTCCTTCCCTCCATCCAACAATTGTTCGAAGCAAAAGCACCCGCGGCTCGGCTGAGGATAGAGCCGCTGGATGTGGTGAAAGTGCCGGAGAAGCTTACTTCTGGAGAGATTGATGCCGCCATCCAGACCCCACGCTTTTACTCAGATGATGTAGAGCGAACAGTAATCTACCGGGACATTTATGTGGTGATAGCAAGCGTGGATCATCCCAGAATCCAGGGCTCCATTAGCCTCGAACAGATGAGCGCTGAGCGTTTCATACGGATCAAGTCATCCATCGGCCATGATGCTCCAGAGAACCTACTGCTAGAGGCAGGCATGCAGCTGCATACAGGAATCATCGGCACGAGGGTGGTATCTACGCCTGGAGTGGTGATGAGTTCGGAGCTGCTCGGTATCATTCCCACCGCGGTAATTGAGAGTCTTGGCTGGTCTGATCGGATACAGATTTTGCCCAATCCGATTAATGCGGAACCGATGGAAGTGTCGTTGATGTCACGGGTGAAACAACGTCGAACAAGGCCGCAGAAATGGTTTGTCAACCTCATTGAAGAAGCGGTAGGGAATATGCCCTCCGATGTTGATGGAACAGCAGGCCCTGCGCCAGCCGCTGGTTGATTGCTAAGAGGTTACTGTTCTACTTCCCGGCGTCTGAGGCGCCTCCTCAGCCAGTTAAGAGCTTGCCGAGGTCCAGGGAACGGGGCGCGAGGTCATCTGCCCTTCATTTCCCGGTTGGAATTTCCTATCTTTATCTCTGCTTGTACTGGGAGGTGAAATAACTGAACAACGCGCTGGAAAGTGATCATGGGCGGTTGAAACAGACCCTTGGGTCGAAGGGGGCGTTCAAAAACCGGACGTCCGCATACCGGACGCTGAAGGGGATGGAAGCGATGTTAGGGACCGGCTTTCGGGATGCCCTCCGCCCCGATTGCTCACCGAAAAATTGAGGTGACTAGGTTGGCTACAGCAGCAGCGATACCGCCGATAGCTGACATCAGGCCGCCGAGCGCGCCACCCGAAGACCCGAAGGGCCAGGTAGTAGAGCTAGAAGAGCTCCCCAGCTCGGAGGGCGCCGGCTGGCCGGAATCATCGTCTCCGCCGGCCTGAGAACCGTTGTGGCCGATGGTGTTTGGAATGGTGACTGAGCGAAGTTCCTCGTTGATATCGTTTTCGGCGCCGTGCTCATCGACTGCTCCGAAGTCACGGGCCGTCACGACCAGGCGGTCGTCGTAGGCGTCGATGGTGAGACCACGGTTAATATCACCGGTAACGATCTCGGAGGCCGAGTCGGTGGATTCGCCTCGGGCATCCCACTCCACATGCATCGCCAGAGTATTGATTGCCCAGAATCCGTCAGGATGTCCGTCATTGGTCCGACGCTGCACGGCCCAGTCCCCCAGTTCGGCGGGGTAGTGGGTGTGCCCGGTCAGCAGCACCGCGTTGGGGTGTTCGCCGAGGATCTGGGTTAACCGGTCGTTGTGTTCGTGATGATCATGGTAGGACGGAATCCAGGAGGCAGAAACGGTGTCACCGAGTGGGAAGTGGGTGACCACTAGTACCTGGTTCCCCTGCTCCGTCCAGTAATCCAGGCGCTCCTCAAACCAGCTCAGCTGTTCTTCACTCATCGGCACCTCCGGTGGGCGCTGCTCTTCCTGTCCGAGCACTAGCACCGGAACGTCCGGGCCCGCGCCATCGAGTATGTACTCTCCCCACACCTGGTCACGCTGTGCGAAGTCGAGGAAACGATTCTCGTGGACCTCCCAGGGATCCGCTGAGTAAGACTCATGATTGCCGATAGCTGCGATTAGTTCACCCGGCAAGATCTCGGCTTGCTCCTCCATCACCTGGTGGATCTCGTCCCATTCTCCGGCGGCGCCGGAGTCGACGATGTCACCGGCTACGATCAGCCCGGAAGCGTCAGGGCGGACCTCGTTGAAATCGGCCAGCGCGTGGGAGAAATCCTGCGGGTGTCCCTGGATGTCTGAGGCCACCCAGGCGCTGGTGCGCTCACCGGAGGCCGCCGGCAAGGTCTCGGTCAGCGAAACGGAATCGATGGCCCAGTACCAGGAGTTCTGCTCGGCCTTAAAGTTCCAGGTGAACTCCACCGAGTCTGCACCCTGCGGCACTTCGATGGTAGCGGACTCATGGGCGTTGAGGACCGAGCCATCATAATCGTCCACCACGGTTGTGGAGTCCAGGCGCAGCACCTCTTTCGCGGCACCGCCATCGAAAGACGCGGTGACCGTGGCTTCCTGTCCCGCCCAGCTGCGGTAGTGGGAATCAAAACCCAAATCGACGGAAGCCAGGGTGGAGACGTCAATCTGCGGAGAAGTCAGCGAGGTCTCGAAGCTATGATCGCCGGGCAGGTCAGCGAACTCATCGGAGTCGGCCACAGCGATAATTTCGTGCGATCGCGCGAAACGGTCACGCATCTGGTCTTCGGCATCCACCCAGTAGTCCGGCGTGGTGAAGGTCCATCCGCGCCAATCCTCGACACCTACCTCGGACATCGATGCGTCATTGCGCACCGACCATCCGGCAGGCTCCGTGTGGGTGAACCCCACAGTGTCCTCGGAGATATCCGGATCGTTTGCCCGAGGGGTGAGCCGGTCTGCTACCGAATCAAACGATTCCCGGAACACGACAGAATCAGATTGATCTGCGGTGTCGGGGTTCTGAGAAGATGAGGCACCAGCGGGGGCCGCAGCGCCGAGGGGCACCACGAGGGTAGCCACCAGGGCGGCGGAAATCAGCGCCGAAGGCGCAAGATGAGAAGACATAAGAACATTCTGAACGTTGCATGTCAACGGTATCTTCAATCCAGAACGCGCAGAGATGAATGGAGCGTGAAATCTTTCCCCTCACCGGCTTCACATCAATTTCACACCTGCATCGGAGACACCCCTGCACACGAAGATGGTCCAAAGAAGCTGGCTATTCCAGTGGTTTACCCTCCGCCGAGGATGGGACGATTAACCGCTGACTAAAACGAGCTGGACGAAAATCCGTCAGATCCCTGCAAGAGAGCATCGAACACGGACGATGACATGCTGCTTCCCGGGAAGGACTTACCACTGGAGAGGCCAGGGACTTCTTCGTCCGGCTGCGGCAGGGCTGGGGCATCGCCTTCTGGGACCTTCTGGAAACCGAGCGGTGTATCGCCGGTCCACTCCATCAGGTGGAGTGTCGCCGACTCGCGCTTCTCACCGGACGAAACATCGTCGAAATCCTCGGCAATATAAAAGTATCCGTCACCGATCGGTTCGATGCCGACATCCGCTTTGTCTTCAAAACCGGTGATGCCAGTCCCGGGATGGACGATGCCCATGTCGGCGAGGGGCACGACCAGGCCGGATTCTTCGACCGGCTGGCCTTCCAACTCCGTGAGTTCCGGCTGGGAGACACCGTCTACGACGTAGAGACCGTAGTTCGGGAATTCTGGCTTGGAGCCTCGATAGACCCCCATGTACCACAAGCCACTGGATTCGTCGTAGGACAGATTCTGGACACCGTAGCGAGTGTTTCCGGTGGGCACAAAGTATTTGCCATCTTCGTCGGCAGGACCGGACTGGTGCGGGTTGGCCTGCGTCAGGGGCTTCTCGTACTGCGACCACTCTGAGGTGTCATACTCTAGTATGACCTGGTAGTTGTTGTCGTCCCGCCTGTTATTTTCGTAGATGCCGTATGCGACCATGAGCTTCTGCTCCCCCGCCGGATTTCCGAAAGCAGGGCCGAAAGACACTCCGTCGATACCGCTCGCGCCGTACCGGTGATCCGGCGTGTCAGCTATATTGCCGTCAAATACGCCGTCACCATTCATGTCGGCGGTGAAGTCTTCGACGACCTCCTCAAGGTAGACGGCGCTCACGATGCCGGAACCCTCCGCATCCATGCCACTTTTGTTGATCTTGTCTACATCAAAGATCGCGATATAGAAGGATTCCTCATCCTTGTACTCCAGCGAACCATAGACACGTCCATCTTCTGGGTTGAAGTCGAGATCACCCAGGTGGCCGGTGAAACCCTCGACGGTGCCGATCACGTTCCCCTGAAGGTCAGTCTTGACCAGCATCTCGGTGAATGAGTGATAGACGTACCCGTTTTTTTCATCGATGGCGATGCCCTGGATATGTCCGGCATCCCACGACCCAGAGTCGATGGTGAGTGGATACGTCGGAGCTGGTTCAGCAGCAGCGGAGGGTGCCACTACTACGGCAGAGGTAGCGAGCAAGACTGGAGCGAGGACGGAAGCCAAGAATCGTGAGCGCAATGATTTCTCCTTGATAAGGCACGGGAGCAGATTGGATAAGAAGTATCTGCCCATGACCTTAGGAACAAAGATTAAACTCCAAGCTTCTAATGCGTTACGCGAGCCTCATCACTGAGTGAACTCGTGAAGCACTCGCGGATCCGCCCTTCCCACGGAAGGACTCCAGCAGTGCGGCCATCGGGTACGTCAATAAGCGGGCTGCCAGGGTGTAAACCCGAATTTTTCGCATGGGGTTGTCGCCCGTTAGGTCTTGCTGGGGATGGTGGCAGATTACCTTTCCCAGCATCATGCTGGTGTCAGGGTCCACCAAACAGGAGTCAGGTCCGTCAGTCCTGGGCTCGGTCTGTCCATGAGAGTTAGAGGGAGACCCCGAAGACGAGGGGTACCAGGGTCACGGTGGCGGCGGCGGTGATGATCAGTCCCAGCATGTTCATCCAGATGCCTGTCCGTACCATTTGCCGGATAGGAAGCTCTCCGGTGGCGAAGGCAACGGCGTTTGAGGGAGTTGCGACAGGCAACATGAAGGCGCACATGATGGCCATTGAAACGACTACGGTCATCAGGAGGGGATCAATACCGATACCCACGGCCAGTGCGCCCATGACGGGGAAGAATGCTGCTGCTGTTGCCGTGTTACTGGTCAACTCGGTGATGAGAATCAGGACCAGCGTAACCACCATGAGGATGGCGAAGGGGGGAAGCCCACCCAGGCCGCTCATTTGCTCACCAATCCAGGCGGCGAGGCCAGTGCCGGTGATCTGGGTGGACAGGGCCATGCCCCCGCCGATGAGAAGAAGGACTCCCCAGGGCAAATCCACGGCGTCTTTCCATACCAGGATTGATTTGTCTCCTGACTTCGCTTTCCCTTCCGAGGAGGTGGGGATGAGGAAGAGAAGGAAACCGACGAAGACGGCGATGCTCGCGTCTTCAATGCGCCCCAGGAAGGGCAGTGCTTCGGCGACCTGGGGAATGCGAGCGATAAAGGGCAGGATCAGCCAGCCGAAGACGGCAATCAGGAAGACTGCGATGACCTTCTTTTCTTCCTGACTGGTCTTGCCGAGGGAGGTCAGTTCGTTGCGGAACAGTTCGCTTCCACCCTCCACGATATTCGATTTGACCCGGTAGACCAGGAACGTCAGCACGAACCATGCTGCGACGAGGAATATGACGGAGAAAGGAATTCCCAGCAGCATCCAGTGGCCGAAGCTAATGGTGATGTCGAAGGTCTCTTGTAGGTAAGCCACAAGCAGGGGGTTGACTGGCTGGCCGATCAGCGTGGCGAATCCGCCGATAGTGATGGCGTAGGCCACACCCAGCAGGGCAGAAGCCGCGAACTTAACATTGGTTCGCCCCGACGCCTCATTGACCAGTTTGATGATGGACAAGGCAATGGGAATCATGATCACGGCCGTAGCCGTATTGCTAACCCAGGCAGAGATGAAGGCAGACGACACCATGAGCCCGAAAATGATCTGCGGGGGTTTGGTCCCAAAAAAGCTGATGGTGATCAGCGCGATACGGCGGTGAAGTTCCCATTTCTGAACCCCCAGACCCAGGAGGGTGCCGCCAAGAATGAGGAAGACGATCGAATTGGCGTAGGGGGCGGCTGTCGGCCCCACCTCGGCAATCCCTAGAACCGGGAAGAGGATGACCGGTAAGAGGGACGTGGCGGGAATCGGAATGGCCTCGGTCATCCACCACACCGCCATTAAGATGGCTACGCCCGCCAGGAGACGAGGTTCCATGGCCAGACTGTCGGGCAGGAGCACAAAGGTGAGGAGGGCGAGGGCCGGCCCTGCGGCCAAGGCAAGCCCGCGTGCGGTATAGGGCCGTTTCTTCGGGATGCCCTGAGACTGGGGGGCCTCGCGGGTGATTATTGCAGTCATGATTGGCCTTCATCGGTTGGAGGGAGTTATCTGTCGTTGCGTTAAATGACTGGTTTTTCATCGATGCCGAGCCCCACCTGATCCTTTCGGTATAGGTGGTGACTCCGATGTACTTTGAGGGTTGAGCAAGGGGCCTTCTCGACGGGCAGGAGGCCTGGGGTGCCGGCGGTTTCTGGATAGGCTCCCGCCTGTGCAGCTGCAAAAGTGACTGAAGTTGGACTTTCCCGCTGGGTTTCAACCTGATATCTGATCAGGAAACGTCCTTGCACTTCTGGTATTGCGGAAGGATTCAGTTAAATTAGGCAAATCCGCTCTTGGGGGTCCTGCTGACCCGGGGCCGGCTTCAGGTCCACTGATCTTCGATTCCCTACACCTTCCTTAACATTGTTACCTGCATCACATTGGGCTTAAAGTTATCCCGAGGCGGGATAAGTAGCCAATACCGGTTTGCTATCAGGCCCATATGGACGGCGGTAAGTGGCTCGCATTGGTGCCATGCGGAGGGGGTTGGCTGGAAGTGGATGGTTCTGTCAGCGCGCGTGTCGCCGACAGGTTTTCCTATCGGGGTCAGGCGGCGAGGTCGCGTCAACCGTATCCGGGGGTTCGGCCATCACTTTGAAAGCAGGGCCAATGGCAGCTATCGCCCTGGATCGGATATTTGCCATACTCAAGGTCGCAGTTCTGGGGTACACCCTATAAACCACTTGATGCTCACCGTTTCTGTACTCGCTGAAGTCATGAGCCATGGGAATAGCCAGTCCCAGTAGGTCTCTAAGATAGAAGACATGACTCAAGAAAACCCTGCTATGGCCCTCTACGTCATTTTGAAGAAGGTCGTGAACTCCGAAGCACGAACGGTCGCTGCGGGATGGGGAAGCGCCCTGGGTTCTGCTCCCAACGATAAAGATTTTCCTCAAAAGCACGCAGAAGTTGTCAACTTATTTGCCGAAACCCAAAGGTATCTACTCAGTCTGCCTGAGGGGAACATGGATTGGGAGATTTACGGAAAGTACCTCCCTAGCTGGTACAACGCAGTTATTTTTCGGAAACTGTGGGATAACACTCAGTATCCAGCTAAGTCGATAATCAATGCAGCTGCACTAGACCAGCTCGGTGGATTAGGGAGCCTTCTTGGACGGACCGAACGCGCAGTACTTGATGACTCTTCAATAGAGAATTTGAAAAACGGTCTAGAGAAGTGGCGAGAACTCCTGGACGACTCGGGCATTTCCGCAGATGTTAAGGAACAGATCAAGGCGCAGGTCAACCACATCACGTGGCTTCTCGAAAATATGGACACGTTTGGCCCAAATCCGGTGGTTCGTGAGGCACGAAATCTTGCAGGGCTCGGCTTTCAGCTGATGAGTCAGTTGCCGTCGACAATAAAGAAAATATAGCTCTCTCAATTCAAAAGCTGTTGAGTTTGACGCCGGAAACTCGTTCTACCTGCAAATATTGGAAATGGCTCCTAAGCTTTTGTTTTGGGAGAGCTATAGCTGCCGCAGTCGCTGCTGTGGGTTTGTTTCTGGGGGGCCTGCATACAGGTGTAGATGATCTCGCAGGGGTTTTAGAGGGCATCCATGAGGTGAAAGTTCAATACGAGTTGCTTTCCAATCCTGTATTAGAACTAGAAGCAGCACCACAAGAGAACTCGGCTCATGATGAGCAAATTCTGGATGCTGAGGTAGTCGAAGAACAGCAGCTTCCGGACGAATAGCTAGCGTCCTGGGGTTACTAATTCGCTCGAAGTTTCAATCTATTTAGCTGTCTGACGTAAATATCCACCAACTCAATAAGGAGCACAGTGTCGACTGGCGTCGCTAAAATTGACCATCTGACAGCAACAGGGCTGCCCATGTTACGTCTCCCTACTGTGGAGCTCTCGTCCCCGGTGATGCCGCCGTGCAGGCTCTCAATGCCGATATCTGCGCAATCCGATCCCCTGCGCCGGCGGAGACGGAGAGCCACTACCTGTGTACCGCTTACAAGCAATCTCACAGGGAACTATCGGCCTGAGAAGATATCCTGGCCAGATCATTCTGATTTTCCTGTTGCTCCAATTTTCACCGAAGCCCAACAAAATATCTCCATTTCGTCCTTTGAAATGCATCGAAACCAATAGAATGAAGTCTCTGACCTTGTATTTTCATCCTCACAGCTCAGAACCCCTTGATACGATACGATACGGGCCGTACTATGTGATCTATATCGCCCATCATTAGTTATTTTAGGGAGTTCACATGTCTGGTCAGTTCCGTTCTGCGGCCGAAGTACTAGGTAGTTCGTGGAAAATCGATGGTTTGGAGATCAAAAACCGTTATGTAGTCGGACCGATGGCCGTGCTTCAGCCCACGGTAGATGGCCACGCCAGTGATCAGACGATTGCTTTTCTCACGAGGCGGGCCAAAGGTGGGGCTGGCCTGATTATCGTTGGTGGAACCGTGGCGACTGAGGGAGGGTATTTGGAAGCGCCCTTCCAGCCGATCCTGCGATTTGATCGGGATGAATTCGTCCCCAGCCTGACACGCTTGGTTGATGCCGTCCACGCTTACGATGTCCCCCTCTTTGCACAGATTTTCCCGAGTTTTGGAGCGATGGGAGTCCCCGAGGACGGCAGGCCGACTCGTGCTGCAAGTCCAAAACCGGTGCGTATGGCTGCACCCCGGTTGCCTGCTGGCCTCTATATTCCTGGTGGGCGAACCAATCCAACTCCTGTGGAAATCACCAAAGAGGAGATCCTTGAGGTTCAGCGGCAGACAGTAGCTGCGGTCCTTCGTGCAAAGAAAGCCGGATTCGACGGCGTAGAACTTGGCGCCCACATGCGTTACCTCTATTCCTCCTTCTTCTCCCCACGGACGAACTGGCGCGAAGACGAGTACGGCGGAAGTCCGGAGAATCGCGCCCGTATTCTTACTGACACTGTCCGTGCAATTCGAGCCGAGGTCGGCCCTGATTACCCGGTAGGTGTGCGAATGAGCGCAAACGATCATCTAGACGATGGCCAAGGACCCGAGGAATTTGCCGAGGTGGCAACCGTCATTGCGAAGGAAGGGCTCGGATACATCGCACTCACTGATGGCAACTACGAGTCCATGGATCACAATGTCTCCTCAGAGTCCGGGTCGATGATTGATCATGGCGAGCCACAAGCATTCCGCGCAGCTCTTTCAGATGTTCCTCTCCTGTTGAGCAGTACCTATATCCCGCAGCACGGTGCTGAGGCAATCGCAGCTGGTTATGGCGACGGGATCATGCTGGCTCGCCAGATGCTCGCCGACCCCGACTTCCCCAACAAAGTTCTGGAAGGGCGCGACGATGAGATCATCTGGTGTGACCACGAAAATTCATGCCTTCGTAGGCTCATCCTCAATGTTCCTGTGCGGTGCCACAAAAACCCTGAAACGGGACGGGAAGCAATCCTGTCAGGCGTAAGGGAGCCCATTTCTGTCAAGGTCAAACGACCCGTTCAGGATCTCCTCATCACCATCACTGGATCAGAGACCCTCATGGGTGTCGCCGATAAGATGGCATCATCTCGGAAAGCCTCAGCTACGACACAATAATCCCTGCATGTCTTACCGGCTGGTGTAGGTCAGGGCGCATGCCAGCCGGTAAATAAGCCTTCGGATCGCTACCCAAAGCTTTCACACTTTGTGATGATATATATCTCAACGCGGAACTAAATCCATGGTGGAGTAATGGACACTGTCCTAGATACCCGGTTAATACATCCAGACGATCGACAAAACTACTGGTCAACTGGTATTTCCATGCATTTTTTTCCGATATGCATCGAAACTGTGGGTACGCCGCTGCTGGAAGCGCATCTGTCCGGTGGCCAGATCGGCCCGGTGGGGATCCGGTTCATCCGTGGTCGCCCACATCGTGTTGCCCGGACGGCCTCGATGGTTGCGGCCTCCGACCCGGAGTGCATTCTTCTCTATCTTTTAATCGGGGGATCGATTCGCCTCGAGCAAGATAATCGCAGTTGCGTGCTTCAACCTGGCGACCTCGCTTGCCATGACACCTCACGTCCCTCGGCATTCGAGAGCCACGATACGTTCGAGGTGCTCATGTTTAGCGTCCCCAAGTGGTTCATCGGGCTGAGCACCCCCAACATTACCCGATATACCGCGACACGTATGGCACGGGACGACGGACACCTTCCCCGGTTGGTCGCCCCATTTCTCGTCAATCTCGCCCGGACGGTAGCGGGCAACGAAAGTCTGTCGAGCCGAGATAGTGAGGCTTCGGCAGAAATGCTGGTGTCCATGCTTCGCTCCATCTATGCCGAGCCAACACCCCTGGAGGGGAGATCTCACCCCGACGTTCTGCTCGTCCAGATGCAGCAGTACGCTCTCGATCGTTTACATATTCCTAGCCTCGGCCCCGACAGTATCGCTCAGGCCCATTTCGTCTCTACTCGCTACGTACATAAACTGTTCGCAACCTCAGGTACCAGCGCGTCAGCATGGATTCGAGAACGCCGGCTTGAAGCTGCCGCTCAGGAGTTGCGAGAATCGCCCGCCATGACCATCTCCGTGATCGCAACGAAATGGGGGTACCGGAATCCTGGCAGTTTCAGCAGAGCATTTCGCGAGATGTACGGTTGCTCCCCGCGGGATCTTCGCCAGTCACAGGTACCAGGGAAAAACTCTCGCCCCCTGAGAGGGGCGAGAGCTTCCTAGACGGTCAAGACTGGGGGAAACCCGCTTCCCGCAGTCGACTCCCCCAGATACCGGACTTACCGGGGGCAATAATCCCGTTGGGGTCAAGTGTGTCCTTGATGGTTTCATTGAATCGCCGCTGCGCATGATCATTGAAGCCAAACTGATCCGCCGCGAGATCCATAAACGACAGGTGGGCTCGGTATTCCCCGTAACCGAGCTTGCCCGCCTTAGCAACCATCTTCTTCGCCCCCTCGTAGGCCTTGGCGACCTGCTCCGGGTCCTTGGTGTCGAACGGGATCACATTGATAAACGTGGTCGACCTCCCGTTGATCGGAAGCATCCCACCGAGGTAATCGAACCCAGCCTCTGCGCACATCTCCTTCATCAGATTCTGTGCAGCCTTCGCGTGCTGAGCCGTCAGCGGGATCACCGGGGAGAAGTCGACATGGCCGCCTTCTTCTCCACCGGACCAGCTGGCCATCTTGTAGAGATCATCGTTCGGCACACCGATCATGATCTGCTCGTGGGGGTTCGGCAGCGTCTCCCACTGGTCTGCGCCATACTTCTCTCCTGAAATCTCCACGCCCGGAATCCGAGAGAACCGCGCCTTGATCTTGGCGAAGTTGTGATCGACCACAGCTTCGTCGCCATAGAGAGCAAACCGCATCATCCAACGTCCGAGTCCCAGCTCCTTAGACATTTTCTCGATAATGTCCTCGGGTATGGGGCCGGGCCCGTCGTACCACTCTGCTCGGTTGGTCATCATCGAAGCCATGATGAGGGTGTTGGACAACTGTGGGCGCATGTCAATCGTTCCGGCGAGCATAAGTTCGCGCAGCGCGTCGACAAGATCGGGCATCTTCGAGTCATCCCAACACCGCAACCATAGTGGCATATAGACCTCGGGCTTCGGCATAAGCCAGTAGCCCATCTTGGTGACGATGCCGTAGTTCGATTGCATGAACATCTCAGTGGAGGTGGGACCGAGACCGCGCTTGTACAACGGCCAGGTGGGATTGTTATCCATTGCTCCCGAGCCGGTGCGCATGAGATCGCCATTGGGGAGCACCACCTCAAAACCACAGTGTGATGCCTGGTCAATGGAATACGGCATGTACGTCAATCCGTGGTCCAGCGTGTTGGAGACAACCCCTCCCCAGCCGACATCAACGATGGAAGCCGCCAGGTTGTGCCCACCACCCTCGATGGCAGCGTGCAGGTCGTGCCAGCTCACACCCGGTTCAAGGATCGCGTAACCGAGCTCCTCATTGATCTCCAAGACGCGGTTCATGTTCCGGAAGGAGACCATCACCGAGCCACGTACCTGTGGTGCGGCCCCCCCGTACCCATTGTTCTTGCCACGACCGATGGGCCACAACGGGATGCGGTACTCATTGGCAATACGCACAATGGCCTGGACATCCTCGACACTGGTGGGGCTGACGGCCGCAGAAGGCAGATTCTGAGCTGTACCAGGTACCTGGTAGGGATCCTGGAAATCCTGTCGAAAGCTGGGGTCATCGGCGACTTTCTCTGCACCGATCGCAGCGGCGAATGCCGCCAAGGCACGGTCAAGCTCAGCCTCAGTAACCCCCGGTGGGATCGGACGGGTGTCGGTTACGGGGTTAGTACTCATGGGTCATCATCTCCTCGGACAGTCCATGACGTAAATCACATGGTTTTCTCATGATGCTTCATGCCACTTCCTATCGGGAGGGTGCGGTCCTTCTGGTGCAGATAGTGCATAAAAGTGTGCGCAGTCTGCACCATCAAACCCATGGTCTCTAGACCTGCTCCTGAAAAGTGCTTGTATGGGTCTACACATAACGAGAGAAACGGAGAAACCATGACTGGTGGCCGATTGCAAGGAAAAGTCGTCCTGTTGACCGGAATCGGCGGTGGAATGGGACGGGTGACCGCGCGCTTATTCGCGCGCGAAGGTGCCACCGTAATAGGCTGCGACCTCGATTCAGATAGCGCAGCGGAAACAGTCCGTCTTGTGGAAGCAGACGGTGGTTCGATCGAATCAAGCGCTCCAGTGGATTTGAGTGACCGAAATGATATCGATAAGTGGATTAGTGAAACCATCTCACGTCATGGCCGGATTGATGTGCTCTACAATAACGCCAGCTTGCCGCGATTCGCCCCATTCGCGGAGACCAGCACCGAAGATTACCTGTTCACAATTCAGAATGAACTGCACTTGGTGTGGCACGCCTGTCAAGCGGCGTGGCCGCATTTAGCCGAAGTAGGCGGTGCGATCGTAAACATCGGATCGGGTGCTGGTTTTCAGGGCGTCAGGTCTTTGCCGCAGTCTGCCCATGCGGCCGCAAAAGGCGCGGTCCTCGGCCTGACCCGGCAGCTAGCAGCTGAAGGAGTCGCCTCCGGGATCCGCGTCAATTGTGTGAGTCCAGGGGTCATGGCGACGCCGCCGGTACTGGCGATGTTTAAGGAGTTCGGTGACAACGCCCCGGTGGCACCGATCATCGAGCGCACGATTGATGGAAAACCGGGAGATCCCCACGCTGTCGCCTATGCAGGCCTTTACCTCGCCTCTGATGAAGCGAAGTGGGTTACAGGGTCTCACCTTGTCGTGGACGGTGGGGCCAGCGCAATCATGTAGGTTCACAAAGCTCAACGGCAGCGCACGGCGGCCTGACACCAACTCAAGCTGGTGTCAGGCCGCCGTGATGATTTCAGGGATGTATCCTTTCCAACACTGGCTCGATTAAGCGCTTCCCGCATGATTTTGTCGCCTAACCTGGCCTATTCAGACGGTGTTTAATGCGGTCTTCCATTGCTGGGCGAAGCTGGCGTACTCTTTGATCAACGCAGGGTCATCGACTGCGCCTAAATCAACCACCTGCCCCAGAGAATCTCCCTGGATCAGCCGTTTAACGGGAACCTCGAGCTTTTTTCCTGTCTTCGTGTGGGGAATAGCCCGCATCGCCACGATGTCATCAGGCAGGTACCGGGGTGAGAGGTGAAGGCGGATCGCGGTGATAATCGCCTCTCGGGCATCTTCATATTCGACATCGGGCGCCATACGTATAAACAGCGGCATGTAATAGTTCTCAGAACCGATCTCCGCACCCACCACCATGGCTTCCGCCACCTCAGGTAGCGCTTCAACCACGGTGTATATATCAGCAGATCCCAACCGCAGTCCGTTGCGATTCAGCGTGGAATCAGACCGGCCATGGATGAGAATCCCGGAATCAGTGAATTCGATGATATCTCCATGCCGCCATACCCCTGGGTAGGTCGAGAAATAGCTGTCGTAATATCTGGAATTGTCATCATCTCCCCAGAAGTACAGGGGCATCGACGGGATAGGTTGGGTGACGACGAGTTCGCCCTTGGCCGACGTGGGAACGCCCTGTTCATCCCACGATTCCACGCGAACTCCCAAGGCAGATACCTGGATGAACCCGGCGTGGACTGGAAGCGTGGAAGTTCCGCCCACGAAAACCGACACAATGTCGGTACCTCCACTCATTGAGGCAAGCCAGACATCGCCGACATGGGAATACACCCATCGGAATCCATCGACTGACAGCGGTGAACCAGTAACCTGAAGACACTGAAGTCGTGACAGGTTATGAACACCCCCCGGTCTCAGGTCAGCTTTAGCGCAGGCGTGGATGAAGCCGGCGCTGACTCCAAGTGCAGATGTCTCAGTGTCCGCGGCGATTTCCCAGACACGGTCTACTGAAGGGTAGGTAGGATTACCGTCGACAAGGACGGCAGTAGCTCCTACGCCCAGGGCGCCTACCAGGGCGTTCCACAAAACCCAGCTGGTGGAGGCGACGTTGAGGTAACGGTCTCCCGGTTGGAGCTCGGTGTGAAAGGTGAGCATCTTGAGCAATTCGAGAAGAGCACCGCCGTGACCATGCACGATGCCCTTCGGTTTTCCTGTGGTTCCAGATGAGAACAGCACCCACAATGGATGATTGAAATCGACATCCGTGTAGATGAGGTCGGCAGATGTGGCAATCGCCTGTTGCCAATCTACGGCGGGGACCGATGATGCGGGTGGCATCACCGTGGTATGTTCGTCAACCCAGATGACCTGCTCAAGGGTGGAAAGCCCGGCCAGGATTTCAGCCAATGCCGCCTGACAATCTCGGTCTTTGCCACTGAGCATGTAACCAGGGGCGGCAATGACAACCTTTGGTTCGAGCTGGGCAAAACGGGAAATCACGGCTCTGGGCCCAAATTCCGGTGCGCAGATCGACCACACCGCCCCGATAGAGGACGTGGCAAGAAAACCTACGACAGCTTCTGCCACATTGGGAAGGATCGCCACCACACGATCACCGGCCGTTACCCCGATAGTCCGCAGATGATGGGCGAGGGCGGCCACCTCGTCCCGTAGGGTTTCCCACGTAATTTCCTTCTGTTGACCGTCCTCGGAGACTGCGAGCAACGCCATACCCTCTCGACCGTCGAGCAGATGACGAGCGAAGTTGATGGAGCGTCCCGGAAACCACTGTGTGTGGGGCATCTGATCCGTGGTGCACACCTGAGTAACCGGCCCACCCAGCTGAACACCGGAGAATTCAGCGAAAAGACTCCAGAACTGCTCCGGTTCATCGACTGACCATTGCCATACCTCGTCATAGGTGTCACCGATGATGATGCCATGGCCCCGGAGGAAGGGGATGAAACGTTTCAGGGCGGACGCATCGATGGTTTCCTGTCCTGGTGCCCAGATGACTTCACCAAAGGCGGCGTGAGGATTGATGATCATGATGTTCCTACCCCCAGAGAAGCACGGCGCTGCTCAGCAATCTCCGCTGCTGAGAGGGGTGGTGTGCCGATCAAAACGAATAGCACGCGTGCTGTCTTGTTAGTTCTGTTGGACCAGGCGTGGCTGGTGGCCCGCTGAATAGCCACATCTCCCGCCCGCAAGGTGGCTTCCCCATCGTCGACGAGCAGGGTGATCTCACCGTCAAGCACGACGGCGTAGTCGAGGGAATCGGTGCGGTGGAACCAGAAGTGCTTACCGTCGCTGTGCTTGTTTCCCGCCTCTGCCTCATCATGACCATCGAGTTGGTCGAAAATTGCAGATTCAGCTTCATCCGGGTAAACGGAGTCCGGGGGAAAGTCCGCGATCCGGAACGTGGTTTCACCTGGGCCTGGAAAAGACGGTATCTCAGCGTCCGCACTGGCGGGATCAATATCTCGCACGTGGTCGATCTCGCCATCCGGTGTCCACCAGGGCACAGTGGCGCCGAAACCCGGGATCGCATCAGATTCAAAACTATTCGGGGCGGGGCCATCGGAAAGAATGATCGCCTGACCGGTGTCATTGTGTCCGGTGACAACCCGGCGTACAGGTGGTCTGGTCATGATCAGTTGTCCTCGTCGTCGAAGGGATAAGGCCGTGGAGCTGGCCACCAAGGGGGTGTTTCCTTCTCCTCTGCGACCGGATTGCGTAGCGTGCCCACCCCTTCAAGATCCAACTCGACTACATCGCCGGGTTGCAGGAAGCGATTGAGTTCGACGCCAGCACCGAAGCCCATGGTGCCGGAGCCGATGAGATCTCCAGGTTGAAGACCATCGAAGATGGAGACGTAGGCGACCAGCTCCGCAGGGGTGTAAACGAAGTTTTCGACTCGCGTATCTGACCAGACTTCGCCGTTGACCCGTACCTGGCCTTTGAGTCCTTCAATGGACGAGATCTCATCCATCGTGGTGATCCAGGGGCCGATGCTGTAGGCGAAGTCCTTACTGTGCTGGGCACCCATACCAATGGGGCCCTCCAACGCCTGGACATCCCGAAGGCTCCAGTCATTGAAGATAGTGATGCCGAAAACATGCTTCATGGACTCCTCGGGAGTCAGGTTTCTTCCCGGTTTGCCCACGATGTAGCCAATTTCTAGTTCATAATCGAGTTTCTCCGAGATGTTGGGGTAGGGGATGACCTGATTGTTTCCGTACACGGTCGCCGTTGATCCCTTGAAAAACCCGGGTCGCTCGTACACCGCTCGAACGGGCTTAGTCTTCGCCACGTTTTTGAAGTAGTTCTCGATATGGGTTCCGAACGTGAGGCCATCGCGGATCACCGGCGGATCCACGGCGGCCCGCCACTCGACTTCCCCCAGGGGAAGCGAGGCATCATCGGCGGCGGAAAGCGCCGTGTGGGCCAGGTCTAGGAAGGCGTCGCCGGCGGAAATTCCTCGTGACAAACTGCCCGGGAATACGCTCCGTCCTATTTCGCTAGCGCGTTCGGCAGTGGCACCTTTTTTCTGGAGGGCCAGCGAGTAGGCCCGAGCGAGGTCGATGACTCTATCGGTCTCGGGTTCAGCCGCGACTACCCTGAGCTGCTCACCATCGGGTGTGGCTACTGCAATGCGTCCCAGTTTCATTCTTATGCTCCTTCAGAGTGATACTTAAATTAATGTCTCTTGTTTCACGCGTAGTGGTGAAGTTGGGGTGGTTTTCCCGCCAGGTGGGGAAAAACTGTCTGCCGGGAAATTTAGACCGGTGGTGCGATGTAGAGGCCCTGGTCGGGATCGTTGAACATTTCTTTGGTGATGAAGTCGTCCATGTCGTTAGCGGTACCCCACTGGTCGGAGGTCTCGGCATCCTGCACGTTGAACACGGAAGGATGCCAGGTATCCTCTTCGATCGTCTCCAGCTCGGTCGTGTACTCCATCGTGTTGCCGTTGGGATCCAGGAAATATGTGAAGGTATTGTTTCCGGCCCGATGCCGTCCCGGTCCCCACAGTTTCTGCCAGCCCGAACGCATCATCCGTCCGCTGCCTCGCATGTATTCATCCAGTCCGCGGAGTTCAAAGGAGGCGTGCTGCAATGAGGCGTGGGGGCCGCGGGCGATGGCCATGCTGTGGTGCTGATCATTGCACCGCAGGAAGTAGAAGAGGTCGCCGGTGCGGGGATGGTTGAGAGTGTCAGACAGTCGGAATCCGAGGTGCTTTTCGTACCAGGCCAGCGTGATCTCGGGGTTTGGTGAGTTGAGCACGACATGGGAGAGGCGGACGGGGATATCCTCGCGTTCTTCAATTTTCCGGTGTTGTCGGACCTCCACATCGGAGGACACCTCGATCGTTCTTCCCTCGAGGTCGAAAAAGCGGAATCCGTACCCCCCGCCAGGGGTTTGGACGTTACCGGGTTCGCTGATCAGCTTCACTCCGGCGGTGGCGAGATAACCGGCGAGTTGGTCGACCGATTGACGGTTTGCGGCACCGAAAGAAACCAAGTCTAGGCGCTTTTCACCTGCTTTTCGCACGCGCACCACATATTGTTCCGGAGATCCTTCGGCTGCGAAATAGGTCAGGTCGGAACCATCAGAGGTGGCTGTCAGTCCCCAGTGCTTGCCGTAGAATTCCACCTGCTTGTCATAGTCGGGAACAGCGAGGTCGAAGTGACGTAGATGAGTAATCGGGCTAAAGGTCATCATTTTCTCCTTGGATCTGAGACTGGTTGAGTGGTTAGGCAGTCCGGGCAGCTCCCACGGAGATGCCGGGGATGTGGCGTACCACGCGGTCTAGTTCCACCGGTGATTCCGCCACGCTGAGGATGTAGCGGTCTGGTCTGATGAGGACTGCTTGTGCTCCGACCGCCTGAAGAATAAGATCCGTCTGCGTCGGCTCCGTGAGCACGACAACTTCGTTGCTTGATTCAAGCTGGCGTCGCAGGTCAGCATCGAGATCGTTGTACATGCCGGTGTCCAGCACGAGGGTAAAATTGATTCCGATCAGGTCATCTAACCGGCGGCCGTCGGACAGGATGGGTTGAACGCTCAGACGTCCAGCCCGATTGTCTACCTCACCATCGTGAAAACCCGGACCCAACGGAGGTGACACCGGAGCCGCCTCGGTGGGGTTGGCCCGGATGAATTGATCACGCTGTCGTGCGGCGTCCGGGTCAAGGGTTTGCAGGAAACCGGCTGCTTTGACCGCCTGCTCCACCCAGAACTGAGCGTGTGGTTTGCGCTCTGTTTCATAGGTATCCAGGAGATCTTCGTCTTCAATACCACGCTTGACCACGTCGAGTTTCCAGACGAGATTGGCGATATCTCGGATCCCTGCGCACAACCCCTGACCAAAACAGGGAGGAGCCTGATGGGCTGCATCACCGACGAGAAAGATATTACCTTCCCTCCAACGCTGCGCGATCCTCCCCCGGAAGGTATAGATCGCCTGGCGCTCAGGCGTGAAGTTGGCTGCGGGCAAAATCCCCCGACTAATGCGTTCGATTGCCTCGGGAGTGACAATCTCATCTGGGTCATCGCCGTCCATGACCATGAATTCCATGCGGACACGGTTTCCCGGGAGACGGATCCACATGGCCGGCCGGGAGTGATGGCAGAGAAAAATCATGTCATCTTCATAGCCGGGACTGTCCACCAGATGACCGTCCACCACAACCCAGTTCGCGTCATCACCGAACCGGTCACCCTCGATACCGAGAGCTCTTCGGGTAGAAGATCGGGCGCCATCAGCGGCAATAACCCACCGAGACCGCAACACAGATTCTTGTCCCTCAGCATTAACAACGGTGACTTCTACTCCGTCCGCAACGTTATTCACCTCGCTGGCGCTGACACCGCAGCGAAGTTCAATGCCTGGAAGGTCGCTCACGATGTCCCGCAGCACACTCTCCACATCGGGTTGATGGAACGTCAGATCGTCATTCCATGCTTGCGAACCAAACTGCCCGGTCGGCACCGAGACGAGAACCTCTCCCGCTTCGTTCTGAATGTGCATGGAATTCATCGGACGGGTGGCCTTCGCCAGTTTCTCGGAGATCCCCAAGGATTGGAGCATCCGAAAGGCTTCTCCATCGAAATGCACTGCCCGTGCAGTGCGCCACATCTCGGTATTTTTTTCGACGCCGATGGCGGTAAGCCCCATCCGGCCAAGCATGGCCAGCGCGGTGACACCGACTGGCCCACCGCCAATCACTACTACGTCAGTATCGAAAGTTGCTGACACAGCCACTCCTTCACATTCAGTTCGGTTCGTTTCGTATCGATTGTATCCGGCATCACAGTGCAGCGCAATGAGTGACGAGATCTCACCTATTGGGTGCGGAATGCCAGGGAGTTATGCGGCCCAGACTGCCTTGAGGTTGCAGAACTCCCGGATGCCGGCAGCAGCCAGTTCCCGGCCATAGCCTGACCGTTTGACACCGCCAAAAGGCAGCTCTTGATAGGAGATGGTCATGCCGTTAATAAAAACGGCGCCAGCATCCAGGCCCTGCAGGAACCAAGCCTGCTCCTCGGGGTCAGATGTCCATACAGAGCTCGACAGGCCAAAGGAGGTCTGATTCGCGATGCGCAGTGCAGCTTCCGCGTCTTCTGCCCGGTAGAGGGAGGCGACGGGGCCGAATGTTTCCTCCTGGACCACCCGCATGCTGTCATTCAGGCCGGCCAGGATGGTGGGGGCGTAGAAGAACCCCTCCCTGTCTGGCGCGAATCCCCCGGCAAGAACTTCCGCCCCCTTATGCACCGCATCGTCGACCAGTTCCACCAGGCTATTCCGCCCGGCTTCCGTGGCCAACGGCCCCACCTCCGTAGCTGGATCAAGGGGGTCTCCGATGACTAGTGCCGACATCTGCTCAGCAAAGGCTGCGGCAAACTCGTCATACACCTTCGAATGAACGATGAACCGTTTTCCGGCGATGCATGATTGTCCATTGTTGTTGATCCGGGCGCGGACGGCGGTGGCGGCTGCCGTGGTGATATCAGCTGAGGGCATGACAATGAAAGGATCGGAACCGCCCAGTTCAAGGACAGATTTCTTGATATGGTCACCTGCGATTGAGGCGACGGAGCGTCCCGCAGCCTCGGAACCGGTGAGCGTGACCGCCTTCACTCGAGGATCGGCCAGCACTCCGGCGACTTCTGCCCCACCGATCAGCAGGGCACGGAAAGAGCCGACAGGGAAACCGGCACGCTCGAAGAGGGTGTCGAGAAACAGTGCCGCCTGCGGAACGTTTGAGGCGTGCTTGAGTAGTCCGGAATTCCCGGCCATCAGGGCGGGGGCAGCAAACCGGATCACCTGCCAGATCGGGTAGTTCCAGGGCATGACCGCCAGCACCACACCCAGCGGCTCATAACGCGTCCAGGCCCTGGAGGCGCCCACCACCCCCGGGTCCTCGAGAGGGCTATCTGCCAGGAACGTTTCGGCGTGGTCTGCGTAATAGCGCATAACCTTGGCAGATTTATGAACCTCGGCGATGGACTGGTGGATCGGCTTTCCCATCTCGACAGTAATCAGTTCCCCCAGCCCCTCAGCCTGGTCGGTGAGGATGTCCGCGGCAGCATGCATCCACCGGGCACGTTGGTCGAATGTGGTGGACTGCAGCTCCCGTGCCGCCGCAGCGGCTTCATCGATCCGGGAGAAGACTTCGTCGGGTGCGTGGGGTTCCACAAGCACCTCAGTGGCTCCGGTGGCGGGATTAATAGTGGCGAGTGTCATAATGACCTTCCTGCTTGAGATACGAGTCACATTCAGTATAATAGAAACGGTGCGTTTCGAACAGCATTTTTCTTCTTACTTCACGACCCCGCCAGAATGCCCATCCCTCAAATCCGAGGAGTGATATGACCGACGACACCCTTTCCCCTAGTCCCCTGCTGTTTCTCAGTGATACAGACATCGCCGAGCTGTCTGATATCGAGGCAGCGATGGAGGTGATCCGAGATGTTTACAGCACCCCCGAAGACCATGTCCGCACCCCCGGGCGTATTTTTGCCGAGTCACCGCAGGAATGGATGCGAATTATGCCCTCCGTTCCGGCGGCCGGCCGATTATTCGGCGCCAAGTCCATCGTGGGGAGTTTCGCCGACGGACTCTCGGTGAGCTATTTGATCACTCTCTTCGACAAGCAGACTGCAGACCTGGTTGCCTTGTTAGACGGCAACCGAGTCACCGGACTGCGAACCGCCGCCACGACAGCCGTCGGAGTGTCCACCATCATCCCTGATCACCCCGTGTCTGTGGGGGTGATTGGATCTGGCTTTGAAGCCCGTTCCCACCTGCAGGCGTTGTCACATGTTGCTCAATTTTCCACCATTCATGTGTTCAGCCCGACAGAAGAAAACCGGAGAGCTTTCGCCCGGGATTTTGACGGATTAAACGGAGCAACCGCTACCCCCGTCTCCTCTGCCGAAGCTGCGGTGGACGGTGCTGACCTCATCCTGTGTGCGGCTCGCTCACGAGACGAGACCCCCATCATCGAAGCGCAATGCATTGGCCAGAATGCCACCGTGGTTTCCATTGGCTCAACGACACCGGGCCAGCGGGAACTACCTGTTGAACTGCTCGAACAAGCCTCCACCATTGTCGTTGATACCTACGACGAAGTTGTTCATGGCAGCGGAGACATGCTCGCAGCACAGGCACAGGGCATCGACCTGACACCGAAGGTCACTACTTTAAGTGCAGCCCTTCGCGGCGAAGCTGTCATCGATAAAAACCGCGGCATTCGCATCTATAAGTCGACAGGTTCAGGACTACAAGATATTGCCGTCGCAGAGATGCTCGTGAATCGAGCCCGTGCAGCAGAGCTGGGGACAAAGTTACCCGTCAACATCATCACCACCCGCAAGTAAAACAAGGAGAACCTCATGGATTACACCAAATCTGAAGCACGGGCCTGGGCCCGGGAGAATTTCACCGGCGCCGTCGCGGTGACACACCCCTCATACACCCCTGATTTCTCCGGGCTGAACGAAAACGCCATCCGCCACGACGTGCTGCGTCTGAAAGAACTCGGATATAAGGGGACCTTGCTGGTTGCTGAGGTTAATGTCACACCGGAGGAGAACGCCCGTATCACCGCGATCGCCCGGGAGGCCGCCGGACCGGATTTCGCATTATTTTTCCACGCCATCTTCGGGACGTTGGAAGAAAATATCCACGCCGCCAATCTTGCTGCCAAGGCCGGCGCTGACCGAGCACTGCTGGCTTATCCCGCATCCTTCTGGCCGACCTCCTACGATGAGATCTTCGACTACACCAAGAGGTTCACCGACGGTACCGACCTGGCAACCATGCTCTTCCCCCTCCCTGCCTGGGGTTTTGAACGCATTCACCCGGCCGGCATGAGTGTGGATTTCGTCCGCCGGGTACTAGACGCCATGCCCAGCATCGTGGCCATCAAAGCCGAACAAGGCTACCCCGGGATTCCCGGTGTCATGGAGATGTACCACCACTTCCGAGAAGAAGTAGTCATTTCCTGCCCCATCGAAGCCGAGACCATTCCGCTCATGTCCCAGCTGGATTTCCAGTTCTCCGGAACCGCCAATACCCACTGGATGGGAGATTACTATCCCCGCGCCTTTGAACTGGCACGCACCGGCCAGTGGGAGGAGGCAATGAAGCTTTATTGGAAGGTCCAGCCAGCCCGAGCCGCCAATACCGCGGTCTCCTCCACCTCCACCCCGGGCACCAACACCATCAACCGAACCCAGTGGAAGTACCAGGAGTGGCTTGCTGGATTCAATGGTGGGGCGCTACGCCCCCCGGCAGCTAAACTCCCGGACCGCTTCATGAAGCAACTGCGCGCAGGACTGGAAGCCTCCGGACTGCCGGTCACCGACTCCCCGGATGAGGAGTTTGTCCGGGGACGCATAGCACCCTAACTGACCCCAGAGCACAGCCCCAGGATCGTCAATGACGTGACGATCCTGGGGCTGTGCGTCTATTCAGGCAACCGAGGCACCCAAGCGCCCGGTCTCAACCGAACCACCTCAACGGGTAGGACCTCCCATTGTTCTGCCGGTGCCACGGAAGAGCGCAACAGTGCGGTCTGCAGTTGTCACTGTGACATCGACAATGATGCGTCGGCCTCCGGTAAAGGAAACAACGGCCTCAGCCACCAACGTCTCCCCCAGCCTGGCGGGGGCAAGGAAAGAGATCTGTGCATCTACTGTGGCCACGCGGGGGAGTACGGAATTCGCTGCACACGCGAAAGCGTAGTCAGCCAAGGCGAACACAAATCCGCCATGGACGACCTCGATTCCATTCACCATATCGGGCTCCACCGTGAGGTAAGCAGACGCTTTCCCTTGACCCACGTCAGTACCGTGGATCCCCAGGCGCCCGCGACTGCGATCTGCGGCAAGCATCTCGGTCACGAAATCTCCTGCCTCTGGTGAACTACCCTCGCTAGCTGTATCCAGAGCTGTATCTAGGTGATTGTTCATGACAACCTCTCAATGACCATCGCCATGCCCTGACCTCCGCCAATACACAAGGTAGCCAAACCCAACGTCCCCTCTGTAGCGCGCAAACCGTTCATAAGAGTACCGACCAGGCGAACACCAGTCGCCCCGAAGGGATGGCCGATCGCAAGAGCACCGCCGTGAATATTGACCTGCATGGGATCAGCATCCAGTTGACGCACCACCGGGACAACCTGGGCTGCGAATGCCTCATTGAGTTCTATGAGGTCAATATCTTTTATTGTCATACCAAGACGTTGCAGCACCTTCTTTGAAGCCTCCACCGGCCCCAATCCCATGATCTCCGGTGAAAGACCCGTCGTGGCGGTCCCTAAGACGCGGGCCAAAGGTGTGATCCCCAGTTCACCTGCACACCGGGCACTCATGAGCACAGCCGCCGACGCACCGTCATTGAGGGGACTGGCATTACCTGCGGTCACGGTTCCCCCCTCCAGAAAAACAGGACGCAAACCCTCCAAACCTTCCATCGAGGTCCCCGGGCGCGGCCCATCATCGGTGCGAATGACCGTGCCATCTGCGCGCTCATAGGCCAAGATCTCTTGCTCGAAGAATCCCTGTTCAATAGCCCGGGCGGCTCGCTGCTGGGACATCAGCGCCCATTCGTCCTGATCACGCCTGGTTGTCCCCGTCATCTTCGCAACAAATTCTGCCGTGGCCCCCATGGGCACGTAGAGATCAGGGACCTCTCCCATCTGGCGCGGATCACACCATTGCTCCCCAGAATCAAGTAGTTTCTTGGTGCGTGACGCCGCCTCCTCCATTCCCGGATAGGGACTGGTGGTTAGGGGAGGTGTCGTCGATGTGGACTCCACACCACCAACGAGGTAGACATCACCGTCATCGGCTTTGATCGCCCGAGCCCCGGCGGCCACAGCCTCCAGGGACGAGGCACAGAAACGATTGACGGTAGCTCCCGGCAACTGATCCATTCCGGACAGGACAGCGACTCTCCGAGCAATATTATCCCCCTGGGCACCTTCGGGGACCGCTGTTCCAAGATAAAAATCATCCAACGATCCATCATCCAGTGACGGCACGGTGGATAAAACAGCCCCCACGGCAGCCCGGGCCAGATCCTCCGGGCGCTCATTCGCCAGGGTTCCTTTTCGGGCTCTGCCAAAGGGGGTCCGCTGATAAGCGACAATGACAGCATCGTTCGGGGCGATAGTAACGGCCATAAGGACACGCTCCTTTTCAAAGTAGGGCAACATTTCAAAACGATTCGATACGTTTCGTATCTATATACTACATTGGATGTCCTACACTTGCACTAAATGATGGTGATCGTTTCGTATCGAAACGCGGGAAGGATAGCCTCAAATCATGGCACTTAGAAGCGAACAAAGTCACCAAGCGATCCTGGATGCAACTATTGCGCTGGTAGATCCCGAGCAAGGAGAGGGATTTTCCCTCCAGAAGCTCTCGATCGAACGGATCGCAAAAGAAGCCGGGGTCAGCAAGACGACTATTTACCGCTGGTGGCCCAGCAAGGTGGCTGTGGTGATTGATAGTTTCCTCGACAATCACATCGCGCGCACACCATTAAATGATGAGCTTCCGGCCCTCGATGCTCTGCGTGACCATTTGGCATCCGTTGCAGAGATTTTTGGTGGTGGCGAAGGACGCCTCGTCGCCCAGCTCATTGCTGAATGTCAGCATGATCCTGAGGTTATGAAGGAGTTTAAGGAACGATTTTGGCATAATCGCCGGGATGTAGCTTACGCCGTCATCCAGCGAGGCCAGGATGAAGGGGTTATCCGCCAGGATATTTCACCTGCTGAAGTTGCAGAGCTCCTGTACGGGCCAATTTACTTCCGGCTCCTCATCCCGGATGGTCCGCTGGATCGGGATTGGGCTCATCGCCACCTCAACAACGCCCTTGAAGGGCTGCGAGTTCGCTGACTTCTTCCGCAGTGCATACGACCACCCCGCCACGCCAGGTTGACAGCACGCGAAGTGCGCAAACTCCGAAACGCTGGCCGCTGTGGCGAAGCGATGACACCCGCAAATCCTGAACTCCATGCCCTTACACCAAGGGAAAGGCGTCCAGGATGGCCCCTAGGATCCACACCCTCCAACGGCATTCGGGGGCCGCCTATCCCCTTTCAGGTGAGGCAATTTCCGGGCGAAAATCATCAGCAATACCTTCAGGAGCCTTCCCCACCCGGGCAGAGTGGGGAAGCTCCTAACCTATAATGTGTTAACTCCGCTCTTCTTCTGTAGGGCAGGGAAGAGGAAACCAGCTCTTTCCCTTTTCTGTGGGCGGGGTGATCCATTTGGCTGGTGTCGGCGAGAAAAGACAGTTCGCAACACTAGGTCTGAGGTAGCAAGCTTTCAGGCACCGCAATGGGTTCCTGTTCAGGATCAGAAGTTTCTTGCGGACGGTGCAACGCCTTCAATCCGGCCAGTGCCGCGCCGAGAATTCCCAGCGGAACAAGCAAAGCCAAGAAGAATCCGCCCAATCCCAGGCCCCCGCCGATGAGTACACCTCCGAGTGCACCCTGACCGGCTGACCCTAGCCGGGCACTGAGTTCAGTAATACCGACACCGGTTGCGCGCATGTCGGTGGGGTAGGCCTCCACCGCAAGAACATTTCGTGTGGGCCCGAGCGCCGCCGGAACGAAGAAACCTGTCACACCCAACACAATCAACAAGGTGACGAATCCAGCGTCACTCACCAGACTCACTGCCACAGCGACGATCGCAGACACTGCCAAGCACGCAGCGATGACCCCAAACCGCTGCCATTTGGCGAGAACTGCTCCGAGGAGCAGGAGGCTCGCCACACTGGCGAAGCCATACACAGCGACGATTGTACTACTTTCGACTGTCGTGAGTCCCGGGCTCGGCATCTGCAGAAGAGTGGGAAGATACTGGATGATCAGCAACTGCGTGCCCAGGGAAAGGAAACCAAATACCCACAGCAACACACTGGTCCAGGTATAGGGCTGAGAAAGTAACCGCTGGAAGGTTGCTGATTGCTGTTTTTTTACTACAGATGCAGTGAGGTCAACCTCGTCCGGATTAACCCGGGGAAAGATCTGGACGAGAGAACGTCTGGCCCGGTTCGTTGAGCCGCGGGCCGCCAGAAGAGTGGGCGATTCAGGGATTCCGATCCAAATCAAAACCGTGATTATCAGGGGAATCGCGCCACCAACGAACATAAGCACCCGCCAGCCTTCGGCGGGAAGGATGGCGCCGGCCAGGGTGGCGCCGACAGTAGTGCCCAAACCCAACCCCGCATAGGAGGCAGCCACCATAGCACCGCGACGCTTTTGTGGAACCAGATCCGCCAGAAGCGTCACAGCAGTCGGCAGGACAGCTCCGATTCCCACGCACGCAATAAAGCGCCATATGGTGAACATGGTGAAATTTTCTGCAGTACCCCCCAAAATTGTCATCGCGGAAAGAATGAACCCTGCCGCCACGAGGACAGGTTTACGGCCCAGCTGATCCGCTAGGCGGCCCGCCACCAGCGACCCGAGTCCCATGGCTACGAAACCTCCGGACACTATCAATGCAATGCCGCCGCCGACAGAAACTCCCCATTCTTTAATGAGCGAGGGAAAAATATGACTGACGATGGTGGAGTCCATGCCATCCGCCAAGAGCAGAAGAAAAATGAGCGTGAAATAAAGCCAGTGCCGTCTAGTAATTCCGGCAGATTCAATAACTTCAGAGATACTGCGCTGTCTCACTGAGTCAGTGGTCATATTGAGACCTTCCATATCCGGTTCACGTAGGCGTGATCTGCACCACATGTAAGATTAGATACTATACGTATCGAATCGAAAGTAAAGAGATTTTTACTTTTTGCACGTGAGGGCCCGGAATTGGCCCTTCCCATCCCTCAGGGCACGCTTAAGCGAGTTGGGCGCTGGTGCAAGGCGAGGTTAGATTCACGAATCTGACCTCAATATCTTGACCGTCCCTTGTTTCGAGGTGGCCGGGTAACGGTGACGCTGGACATTCATCAGGCGGTGGGAAACCGACCCCTCTCAGCTACCCACCCCACTCTCTGCACGAACCATCCTGCTACCCAATATAATAACGATAATCATCATTTATCTTATGATTTATTACGTATGATGGTAAGGAACAAAACCCGTTAAGGAGACATTTGCCATGACCAGTTCTGCACCGCGCGCCCGCACCGAACGTGCCCTCGCCGACCTCCTCGCGAAAGAGGGAGCCCAGGCGATCACGGTCGCACGTGTACGTGCCACCGCCCGGGTGGACCAGGCCCTGGCTGCTGAAGTCGTGCGCCACTGGCGTGAAATGCGCCGAACCGGGGCAGCCGATCCGGCGTTTGCGCCTGCTACGGAGGAAGAAACCCGGGCCTTCGAGGCACTGCGTGCAGTGATAGGCCAGCAAGTGCTGGCCGGGCGAGCACAACAGGACGACACCCTCCACCAGGTGGCGAAAACCGCCACCGAAGACGCCGACCAGGCCCACCAGGAGGTCACGGAGCTGGCGGAGAAACTGGAACAGGAACAAGCCGCCACCACCGAGGCGCTGGCCATGATCGCCCAGGCAGAAGCAGAGCTCACCGCCCTGGCCAAAGACAATGAGCGCCTGCGCCACCAGCTGGAAACCCAGCAACACACACTCGAGGAAGCCCGATCCCAGGCGGCGGAAGCCCGTGGCCGGCTCTCCGTGTTCGAGCAATGGTTTACTCAACAAACGGCCCAGACCCCCACAGTGCGGTCTGGTGATTCGGCTATCCCACAGGAGCAGGAAACCCCCTCCCCCGCTCCTTAAGCACTCAGGACGCTGTGAGGGCGCAACACCTTATCTCCGTTACCGGACACTTCAGACCGCAGCCAACACACAGGGCCTAGCCACGGGGCGGGTCGTGAGCAGGAAGACTCGCCTCGAAAGAGGATTAAGGAAGAGCCAACCAATCCAAGATCAGGACAGTGTCGATCTGCCCATCCTGGGGCGACCAGTTTTGACCGTGACTGGTCTCGCATGTGATGCAGGTGATGATTTTCCCTTATGAATGATCTGCACCCGGGCTTCGGGTCAGCCGCACTTGCCGAGGAGGTTTGTGACTCCGCCCATTCCCGATGCAGTATCTCCATAAAATCAATAGGTTCATCGCGAAATGTATCAAAAGTCAATTTTAGAGCTTATCGACATAAGTAATACCTTGAAAGAAATTCTGTCTGTGTCAGAGTCAGAAGATGTTGGCGCAAATGTCAGAAGTCACTGGCACAGATTCCGAGAACCGCTCTGCCACGCTGCCCGGTTACGTGGACTGCGAGGGCTTCTTCTGTCGCGTAGGTAATGCCCCTGTTTCTTTGCGCAACGCCCGGTAGACGGTGGTGCGGCTCACCCCCAGGACCTCCCCGATTTGGGCGACGGTCATGTCCTTTTGCTCGTAAAGTTGCCGCGCGGTACGCAGCTTATCCCCCGACAACAACGGTGGCCGGCCACCGACCCGGCCCCGGGCCCGGGCAGCCTCAAGCCCGGCGTTGGTCCGTTCCCTAATCAGATCGCGCTCGAACTCAGCCAACGAGGCGAAGATATGGAACACCAACCTCCCGCCCGAGGAGGAGGTGTCAATGTTTTCCTGCAAACTGCGGAACTCCACCCCACGATCTTGAAGGGCGGCGAGCTGATCAATCAGGTGTCTGATTGACCGACCCAACCGGTCGAGGCACCACACCACCAACGTGTCGCCGGGGCGGAGTTGATCGAGCAACTTATCGAGCTCGGGTCGTGACTCCAAGGATCCGGACGCGGTGTCGGTGAAGATCCGGTAGCACTCGGCCCGGGTGAGTGCGTCATGTTGGAGTCGGGCGTCTTGCTCGTCGGTGGATACCCGGGCGTAACCAATGTCAGTTTCAGAAGTCCTCTGCACCATCGGCACCTGGCGACCTGGAGAAGTGCAGTCGACTTCTGAAATCTCGTTTTCAGTACCCGTCTGCACTGTCCGTCATGTTTCAGAAGTCCCCTGCACCAAAAGACAGACCCACATACTTGAAGAGTAAACCTTTTCGGTCCAGTCACGGATAAGCCGGCGAAAAATCTGCGCCAACGAGAAAACTGTGTCACTTTATTGGTTTTTCGATCCGTTCACGTGACGTAGGATAAATAACGCGTTAAGTGACAATTTCCGATTTTGCGACCTCGCGCAACATTTTTCAGAAGTGTGTCACACAAACGACCGTATAAGTGATGGGAATAGGTTATGGCTCTAATTGGTTACATGCGGGTGTCAAAAGCGGATGGGTCACAATCCACTGATTTACAGCGCGACGCCCTCCTTGCTGCCGGAGTGGATCCGGACCACATGTATGAGGACAAGGCCTCCGGCAAGAAAGAGGACCGCCCGGAATTAGTGTCGTGCCTGAAAGCACTCCGAGCCGGCGACACCCTGTTGGTGTGGAAGCTGGACCGGTTGGGGAGAAATCTTCGGCATCTGGTCAACATCGTCCACGATCTCACCGCCCGCGGCGTGGGGCTCAAGGTGCTGACCGGTCAGGGTGCGGCGATTGACACGACCTCGGCTCAGGGCAAGTTGGTCTTCGGGATCTTCGCCGCCCTGGCCGAGTTCGAGCGCGAGTTGATCTCTGAACGCACGATAGCTGGCCTGGAGTCGGCGAGGGCCCGTGGGCGTAAGGGTGGGCGACCGTTCAAGATGACCCCGGCCAAGGTGCGGCTGGCGATGGCCTCGATGGGTCAACCCGAAACCAGCGTCGCAGCACTCTGCAAGGAGCTCGACATCACCCGCCAGACCCTCTACCGGCACGTGTCCCCCACGGGGGAGCTGCGCGAGGACGGACGAAAGCTTCTCGCGGGACGCTAACGATGCGTCTTCAGTGAGAACTGCGACCCTTGTTTCCCAGAGGATTTCTCGACACGTCCCTATATATGAGGCATGGGGTGAGAAAGGTCAACGAAGAAATCGACGGTCGCTGACACCGATGAGGTGGTGAGGATCCCGTATCAGGCCAATACCTCTCAACCCCCAAGACATTGACCGGTTCTGATGCCGGGGATCACCCATAGACACTGTTGGGCGACAGGGGCCGATCGATCCCTATCCGACAGGAGTTATCCCGTACTTAAAGATCAGCAGGGACAACACGAAGAGCAGAAGACTATGCACCAGGAATCCGGCCCAGATTCCCCACCCCAGGGCGACAGCCAGGCAATGACGGTGGCGATAACGATAGAGAACCGCAGCAAAAGCGACCAGGACACCGCCCACGATCACCAGAAAAATAAACGATCCAACGATCCAGGGCCACACCAACTGTTCAACGCTGGTCCCTAAGGGGATTAAAAAACGTCGGAGGATGACTCCCATGCCGAAGCCGAGAAGGAACGACAGGATCGCGCCTGCTTTTCGTTTCCATCCACTAGTTGAGGCCACTCTCTGAAACTACCAACTACGCACAGACGCCGGGACTGGTGTGTCAGTGAAGAGGACTTCTGAAATCCGTGCAGACGACTTCTGAAAACGACAACCGAATTCGTGTCCCATATCCGAAAAATGTAGCAGAACCCGTCAAGAGGTCCGCGTATGGACACATAGAATACGGCACTGGGTTGTGCTACAAAATCTGGGTGTGGCGACCTTTATGAACGTATATTTTCGGGAAGCGTGTTTTTTGTAGCAGAAACGTTCGTTCCTGACACAAAAACCTGGTTCCGGAACAAGCCCATAGATTGTCGGGGTCAGAAGGGGTTGGCACAGTTCGAGCCTAACGACCAGGCATGTGACGACATCTGGGTGTCATCTAACACGGCCCAGGTCGTGGTGAACTGAGGCAACAGCGCCGGAGGCACCCAGACTGCTTCCGCCCCCCCGCATCCGGCCGCGCTACGGGATGCATCCGGGCCGGCAGGGCAGCCACCGGCCCAGCTTGATTGTGCCCCATGGTCCCGGCCGGCCCGCGTCAGCGGTGTTCCGGCCCGGATGGCGGTGCTCAGGTAGCGCTGCACCGGCTCCGGCGGCCCCGCCACCTCTTTGTCAGTGAAGGTTGCGCGGGTGGGGCGGTTGTCAGCCGTTGGTCCCATCCAGAAATACGTGCGGGTCTGTGGTCGCCCGGTCCCATGATCACGCGCCCGGGGAAACAGTTGGACGCTGTCCCACGGTGTGCAGCAGCCGCCAGACAATCACCGCCGTGGCCACGGCAAGGGTTCCTATCGGCACTAGGACAAACCACCCTGGTTCCTCGCCTCGGGCTTGTGCCACGAAGGGGGTGACGAGAATGGGCAGGCTGGTCAAAATCACCCAGATCAAAGCCCCGGGGGCAGCAACGTATCCGATCCGGTGACCTCTGAGCAGGAGCACACCCACCGCACCGACCGCGGGGAGGAAAAACGCCAGGTCCAACACATGAACCGGATTGGTGGGAACATCCCAGTCGGTCGCGCTGGTGGAGTTTCTGCCGTTCAGCAGGTCGGGCACGATCTCACTGAGCCACAGCAGCGCAAACAAGACCGCGACCACGATCAGCAACCACCCCGGCACTCTCACCGTGGCACCGCTGAAACGTGTGTCCACCCCTGGCAGGGTCAGGGCGGCCAGGTTGCCGATGAGGGCAAAGACGGACAGGCCGAGCACTGCGACCCAGATCAGGAACAGGGGACCGAAGTGGATGGAGAACGCGTAGATCGCGTAGTTATACACGGTGAAAGCGAGAAATCCGATCAGACACAGCCCCGAGCTGAGCGAGCCCCGTCGGGCGTAGACGGCGAGAATGAGCATCAGGGGTGCAACCAGGAACAGGTTCACCAGATCCTGGGCGAGGACGGCTATGACCATCTCGGATGTCTTCTGCCCATAGAGGCGCCCGGGAACCGAAAGTCCGAGAACGCTGCCCACTGCCGCCAGTACTGCGGCCGACGCGGACAACCATGCCCACAATGCCGGAATCCGGGTGACAACCTCCTGCCTCTGTCCCTCCTGCAGTCTCCTTGTCATCAGGACACCCCGGTCGGAGGACTCGTCTCGGAGGACTTCTCCGGTGACCTGGCTCGACCCCGGTGACGGTCCCAGGATGATACGAACTCCGGTGCAATACCGAGCAGGGCAAGGACGAGGATCAGCTCGACGATCCCCAGCCCGAAGTAGATGCTCTGCAGCCAGGAGTACCCGATAAGCGCCAGTTCGGTGTAGATCCAGATCATCATTCCAAAACCGGCCACTGCCACCATCAGCGGGGCCCGAGGGCTACGAGTGAGCAACGCAACCCCGGCGGCCAACTGAGTTCCGCCGACGACGACGCCCAGGATGAGCCCCGGGACCACGAAGGAAGAAAACGGCGTTCCCGCCAGATGCTCCAGCGGGACTCCTGCCCCGTTGAAGACAATGCCCAGTACTGCTCCGCAGAAGGCGGACACGGCGCCGAACATCAGGAGGACGACGAGTAGGGTCGAAACTTTTTTGTCGGAAAGCGGGAGACTCACGATGGTAGGACCTTCCGGTAATCGTGTTGAGCTCGTGCCGTGGGGTAATAATCTCGCCGAAGAGGACGTCGGGGTCAGGGAGCCGTGCGCGACCGGTTCCTGCTGGTGTTAACCCTAGCCACTGCCGGGGGTGAGGGAACCGGATTGTGGGTCACGAAACTGGGCCAGCTGCGCTTGCAGTACTGGACGGGGGCAGCCGGCTGCTGAAAAGCGGAACCCAACGTGTGCTTAAAGGTGGGGTAGTTGTTTTTCCCACTGTTGTTGGTGGGGTCCAGTATCGCGCCAACAGAGGGCCGGTATGGATGGGGTCAAGGCAGTGTCCGGCATGTTCCAGGGTGGTGGCTTCTTGCCCGGAGTTGCCGTAAGGACCCCAGCTGCCTCCATTGGAAGCCGAGGAAGCCGAGGCTCCCAGCCAGCGGAGGGACCTCTGCCGTATCTCCTGTGTCGCAACCCACCGTGTAAAACTTCCAGGCCAAACGGCATCCGCCATAAACTGAAGCTAAGGAACACAACACTATAAGGCCGTGATGAGCGCATGAAACGCTTATACGAGAAAAATCAGGTCCGACATTTCCTGGTGTGGCTGGCCCTCTACCTGATGGCCACCATTGTGGCCGTCAATCTCGGCGTCAACGTCGGGATATCCGCTCACGCCGCTGCGGTCATCCCGCTGGGCGTGCTGACAGTGATCATGCTCGCCTATCTTCTCCGTTCGGGCATCGGCCTGCAGATCGGACTAGGTGTATCCCCCGCGGTCCCCGCGGCCCGCATGTGGTTCTATCTGCCCCTGCTGATCCTCATCGGCCTCCCGTTACTCCGCGGGGTACGCGATGACCTGACGATTCTCATCGGGGTCACGATCATCGCTCACTTTGTCTTCGTCGGTTTTCTGGAAGAAGTACTCTTCCGCGGCCTGCTGCTCCATGCCCTCCTACGGAAGGGACGACCAGTGTGGGCAGTGATCGTGACCTCCCTGACCTTTGGCCTCGGCCACTCGGCCAGCCTGTTCATTGGGCAGGGCGGCACCGACACCGCCCTGCAGATCATCAACGCCACCCTCGTTGGCCTGCTCTTTACGCTGGTGGTCATCGCGACCGGCAGTCTGCAGGCGGTCATTGTCGCCCATATCCTCTACAACATCATCGCCGAGTTCAGCACAATCGGGGAAGGCACCAGCCTCATCATCCCCGCCATCGCGGTCCTCATCATCTATGGTTCCTGGCTGCTCTATGGCGCCGGAGCGCTGTCCCGACTCAAGGAGATCGCCGCGACACAGCGTCCACCTGACTCGGCACAACAGGCATCCCGGCCCCTCCACCCCAGGTCGTCCACACTAAGCCAACGATCCGACGTGGCGGATGTTCCGGAACGATTCCTCCCCGGGCACCCGGGGCCGGCAGAACCATTGACGCGCCCCCGCGAGGAAAAGCAATGAACAGCCCACACGCTGCTTTATGGTGGCTTCCCGTCGGAGCCGGAGGACACTTCGTCATCCACACCAGTCACTGGTGGGAGGCGATGGCGGCACGTCGGGAGAAACGGCCGTCACAACCGCTTTATCATGCGGCGCTGGAGATATTCACCGGTACCACCCGCTACGTCATTGAGATGGGCCCGGCCTGGGGCCAAACGGTGACGGGGAGAGGAGTCGTCGCCACCGGACCGGTGGGGATGGAGTTTCTGGGACGGTGGCGGCTGTTTCGCTACGAGGTCCGCTGCTGGGAGGACGGTGTTATCCCGGACCGGGACTTCGCGGTCGGGGAAGTCCTCGAGATCCCGCTCACCGCCCGGGAGGCGGGGGACATGATTGCGAGAACCACCACCGTGCCGCCCTTGACCTGGGGTAGAGATGAATTCGGGATCGGGGACATGTGGAACTCGAACTCACTGGTCGCCTGGTTACTGCACACCGGGGGTGTGGAAGCCGCAGATTTCGTGCCACCGTCTCCCGGGCGGGCACCTGGCTGGCAGGCGGGCATCATCGCCGCCGAGCAGGGATAGGTTGCCACTGTTGAGCGCGTCGCGACTGCCACCTCGATCATCGCCACCGCGAGGAAAATTCCCTGGATCATGGCAGCGAATTTCCGATCTTTCGTGACATCCTCCGTCAGATGTCTGTGATAGAGCCTGGAGCGTTCCGCACAGTCCCGCTGTTGCCGAAATTGTCTATGGACGGCTCTTCCCACGTGGGCGTCCTTAAGAGATGGTGAGACGACGATGACCCCTCTCGGGGTGGGCGGTGGGAGCACCACCCACCCGTATTAGGCGCCGCTCCCGTGGAGGGGGAATAAGGAAAACTTCCTGGGCCAACATGAAGAGGCCGATCATATTCGAACCCTGCTGCACCGGGGCTGCGGCAGGGAACCGGCGTAGAACCAGTCCCTGATGCCCCAGGTGAGGGTGTGGTTGCGTGAGTCCCCCAGGTGCGGAGTGCGTTAGGAGTCGTGGAACACTCCTCGACGTTCACTCGGCTTCGGTGGTCTGCGGGGCGCTGAGCTGTCGGGTGATGTGCCGGGCCCAGTCCTCGATCGCTGGCCAGTCGCGGTAGTCACCGAAATGACCGCCCACCATGCGGAACACGATTCCAGACCAACGGGGCAAATGCTCGGGCCGGCATACCCCTGAGAAGACCCGGTGTTCCCGAGGCTGGATGGCAGAGGGCAAAGCGTCCGTAATGCGTCGGTCCTGTCCCGCACGCGCTGCTCGGCGCAGGAGACGAGGCAGGCCATCGGACATGCCCACACTAAACAGCCACACCGGTCGCTGCGACAGGGCGAAGGCATGGTGGTGGACAAACTGTGCGGCCTCCGCAGACCAGGCCTGATTGTGGACTGCGCTGCCCACCACCACAGCGTCGTAGCCTGCCGGGTCGGGTGCTTCCCGGATCGAGGTGACATCTACGGTGATGCCGTCGCGGGTTACCACCGCGGCAAGGCGTTGGGCTATCTCGGCGGTGGATCCATGCCAGCTGGAATAAGCGATGAGAACCTTCATGCAGCACCCCTAGAAATTAAGGTGCTGACAGCTTAACCCGAGGCGACTGCTCTCTCAGCCCTGTCGTGGGGCGCGGGAGCATAATATTTTATCCGTCCCCTGAAACCATAATCAAGGCATCTTCCGTGGGAGGGCATGACTCCCGTCAGTGAAATGAAGTTGGGTGGCTGGGTAGTGTGGAGCGGATCACATCGACACGGCGACAGTGCGGCCGTTGAACACAGACGTAGAAAGGTGTCCCTATGACCATCGTGGATAACGCGGTGTATGTGAACGGGCACCGGACCGATACCCCGGCAGGTCTGGCCGCGACCTTTGAGGCGACGCGTAAGCGCGAAGGCCTGGCGTGGATCGATCTCTACCGCCCGGATCCAGTCGAGATCCAGTCCATCGCGGACGAGTTCAACCTGCACGAGATCGCGGTGGAGGAGGCACTTTACGGCCATCAGCGTGCCAAGCTCGAACGTTACGGGAACACCCTGTTTACCGTGCTGCGCCCGGCCCGGTATCTCGACGATGTCGAAAAAGTCGAGTTCGGCGAATTACACGTGTTCGCGGGACCGGATTTCGTGGTCACGGTCCGGCATGCCGAAGCCGTCAACCTGGCTCGGGTCCGGCACAGGCTGGAGGCCGCTCCGGAGCTGCTGGCCCTGGGGTCACACGCGGTGCTGTACGCGATCCTGGACAAAGTCGTCGACGCGTACGAACCGGTGGTCGTCGGCCTAGAGAATGACATCGACGAGATCGAGGATGAGCTGTTCGACGCCCACCCGGACGTCGCCCGGCGGATTTATGAACTCTCCCGTGAGGTCATCGCGTTCCAGCGGGCCACCCATCCACTCGGGGGCATGCTGGAGGCTCTCCAGCACAGCTCCGAGACAGAATCGGGTATCGAACTGCAGGCCAGGCTGCGCGGCGTCCACGGCCACGTCATCCGGGTGGTGGAACGGGTGGACGCGTTTCGGGTGCTGCTCCACCACGCCCTGAGCGTGCATGCCACCCTCGTGGGCCAACGGCAGAACGAGGAGATGCGGCGACTATCCGAATTAAGCTTGGCGCAGAGCGAGGAGGTCAAGAAGATCTCGTCCTGGGCGGCTATCCTGTTTGCCCCGACCCTAGTGGGCACGGTGTACGGGATGAACTTTAAGGTCATGCCCGAACTCGGCTGGCAGCTGGGTTACCTGTTCGCCCTGGGCCTGATGGTGGCTTTGAGCCTTGGCCTGTACGTGTGGTTCAAGCGCCGCGGATGGTTGTGATCTCCGCATGGGGAGACTACTAACCGGGAAGCAGCTTGCCTGGTCAGGACCTTATTCCTGAGGCCTCACCCGGCGGCTGCGGTGAGCTCACCTTGTTCTCCTTGAGAACCTGGGCAATCTGTAGCTAAACCCCCTTCGGTAGGTGCACACTGATCGCATGGATAACTGCCGGTCCCACGGGCCGACTGGATCCCCCCGACAGTCCTCCGAGGCTGCAGACCCCTCATCCCCCTCATCCGGCAGCGCCGGCTCCACCGCCGCTTCAAAAAGGAAAGCTGTCGGCACCGCACGGAGTACTATCCAACCGACGTCCTGGCCACTTGCCCTCGGTGCCCTCGGGGTGGTCTTCGGTGACATCGACACCAGCCCCCTCTACGCGCTGCACACCGCCTTCAGCATGGAGCACAACAAGGTCACTGTTGCCCCGGAGAACGTCTACGGCATCATCTCCATGGTCCTGTGGACCATCACCCTCATCGTCACTGTCAAGTACGTGCTTCCATATGCTCCATGAACATGTCATCATCGTGCGGATCGTCCACATGAACGTCCCGCACGCGGCACCCGCGGACCGGATCTCAGTGGATGATATCGGCTCCGCCGCCGACGGCATCGTGCACATGAGCATCCGGGTCGGTTTCACCGATGATCAGGACATCCCCCGCAACCTCGCCTTGGCCGTGGATCAGACCCCCGAGCTCCACATCGACCTCGACCAGGCGCTCTATTTCCTCTCGGTGCTCACGCTGCGTCCACCGCGTGCGTGACTGGCGGCAGCAGTTGTTCCTCGCCCTGGAGAAAAATCGGGCCAACCGCACCGAGATCTTTCACCTGCCACCCACCCGGACCATCGTGCTGGGAACCGAACTGCACCTCTGAATTAACCGCATCGCAGGGACCGAACCGTTCGAACAGGCTGCCCATCCCTATCGCTCAGACGGCACCACTTGGTTCACCCCTGAGGGACACAACTACTGGATCACAGGGTCACGACGAGGGAGCCGGAGGCCCGACCGTCGCGCAGATCACTGAGGGCCTTATTCGTCTCTTCGAAGTCATAGACGGTGATCTGCGGGCTCATCTTGAGCCGGCTGGCCAACCGCAGGAACTCAATACCATCGGCGCGGGTGTTGGCGGTTACCGTCCGCAGGTCCCGTTCGTTAAAGAGATGTTCCTGGTAAGTCAGTGACGGCACGTCCGTCATATGGATACCGGCCAGGGTCACGGTTCCACCCCGTTGGGTTGCCTGCAGGGCTGTGGGAACAATGTCCCCTGCGGGGGCGAAGACGATCGCCGAATCTAGCAGTTGTGGGGGCCTTTCGTGGGAGTCCCCGACAAAGGACAGACCCAGGTCGCGCGCCAGTTGCCGGTTACGCTCCCCGCGGGTCATCGCATAGACCTCGGCGCCAGCGGCCAAGGCCAGCGTGGCGGTGAGGTGCCCACTGGACCCGAAGCCGTAGATGCCCAACCGCCCACCGGGAGGCAGAGCGCTGCGTTTAAAGGCCCGGTAACCGATGATGCCGGCACACAGCAGAGGTGCTAGCGTGACCGCGTCGAGCTGGGCGGGAAGCTGGTAAGCAAAGGCCTCCGGCACGGTGACGTAGTCAGCGTAGCCCCCATCGGCGTCCCAGCCGGTGTAGGTCGAGCGCGGGCACAAATTTTCGCGCCCCGTCCGGCACCACTGACAGACCCCGCAGGTCCCTCGCAGCCAGGCCACCCCCACCCGGTCCCCGGGGTGAAGCTCCAGTACTCCAGGACCGGTGGTCTCAACCGTGCCGACGACCTGATGGCCGGGAATTACCCCAGGATGATGGACCGTTAGTTCCTGGTCGATGACGTGTAAGTCCGTGCGGCACACACCGCACACCTCAACTTTGACCAGCACCTCGCCGACCTGGGGCTCAGGGAGGGGGGCCTCCACTAGTTCGAGCTGGCCTGGGGTAGCGCCTGTCCGCCACGCTCTCATGTTCCCGATTCTGCCGTTGATAACCGAGACAGGCAAGCCCTGGAGGTACCGCAGGGGACAGGGGATCGTAGATGTCATTCGGCTGGGATCGGATATCGGCTTGCTGCGACTGCGGGAGCAACAGGTCTTGCCAGGATGGCTGTGTCCCCCTCACCTGCGACCCCTGCTGCGGGCGCGAGGCGCACTCCCCAAAGGAGCACCAGGAACGCAGCTGGTCTCCAGCCCACCAGGGGACGGGTGAGGATGAGATGGATGTGTTACGTCGTTTCCACCGTGGGGCGCTGGGTGCTGTTCCATAATGACGGTGGCACAGCGATGGCCGCATCCACGACAGAAAATGGCCGTGCACGCGGAAGACAGCTGGCCGGCCAGCAGATCTATCACCGTCTGCACCCCAGGCCGGTGTCCCGTGCGCTCTTGCAGCACAATGCCAGGGACCTGGCCGACGCCGTGACCACCGACCAGACAACTGATAAGGACTGCCATGCGCGACAAGACGAAGCTGCAGTGGAATGATCTCAGCCGCAGCCAACAGACGGTGATCCTGACCCTGGGGTCCCTCCAGCTCTCCCTGGCCGTCAGCGCCTGGACCGACCTGTTCTTCCGCCCGGTCTCCCAGGTTCACGGCCGTAAAGCGACATGGGCAGCGATCATCGCCATCAATTTCCTCGGCCCCGCCCTCTACTTCACGCGCGGAATCCGCCGCTGACCCCACCACCGTGTCCGCTGCGGTTCAGCTACGTTGTTTAAACCTTAGAAGGCCCACCCATGTCTCCTCAGGTGTGGGGCCAAGATTCGCTCCCAGGGGTCCGAGCACGAAACGGCCGAGCAGGAACTGAGCCAAGGCTACCCTTCCTAGTCAAAGCACGTGATGAGGGCAATAATCAGATTATGAGTACGCCCGAAAACCCCTGGGTCCTCTTCGTGAAATCCCGCGATGGTCTTACCGCCGTCGCGGCCTTGGTGGCGATCCTGCTCCATCTCGTCCTGTGGCTGGTCATGAGCTTGGAGGGGCTACAGGCGGACTGGCCGCTGGTGGCCGTGGTGGTCCTGGGGGGTGGGCCGTTGATGATCAGCGTGCTGCGTAGTGTGGTGCGCTCGAAGGGTGGGGCTGACCTCTTGGCCGCCATCTCCATCATCACCGCCGTGTTGCTGGGAGAGTGGCTGGTCGCCACAATCATCGTGCTTATGCTCTCCGGGGGTCAGGCACTTGAGGAGGCCGCCACCCGCCGGGCCACCTCCACCCTGGATGCCCTGGCCCGTCGCTCCCCGACCATCGCGCACCGGTTGTTTGGGGAGACCCTCGCCGATGACACCGAAGAAGTCCCGGTCGACGAGATCCGGGTGGGTGATCGTATCGCGGTCCTGCCCCACGAGTTGTGCCCGGTGGACGGGGAGGTTGTTGCCGGGCACGGGGCAATGGATGAGTCCTACCTGACCGGTGAGCCCTACGTGGTCTCCAAGTCGGTGGGCTCATCGGTGATCTCGGGGGCGATCAACAGCGACTCGGCCCTGACCATTGAGGCAACTGCCCTGCCGCAGGACTCCCGCTACGCCAAAATCGTCGGTGTTCTGCGCCAGGCAGAGGAGCACCGCCCGGCCATGCGCCGGCTGGCCGACCGGCTGGGGTCCTGGTACACCCTCATCGCCTTGTTCCTGGGTGGGGTGGGATGGGTGCTGTCGGGAGATCCCCTGCGTTTTCTCGCTGTCGTGGTGGTGGCGACCCCGTGCCCGCTGCTGATCGGGGTGCCGGTGGCGATCATCGGTGCGATCTCCCTGGCCGCTCGGAGGGGAATCATCATCAAAAACCCCGGCATGCTGGAAAACACCAGTCGGGTCACGACTGTCATGTTCGATAAGACTGGCACCTTGACCTATGGGCGGCCCGTGATCACCGCCATCGACCTCGCCCCCGGTGTCGACGAGAACAAGGTCCTTGCCCTGGCCGCCGCAGTCGAACACTACTCCCGGCACCCGCTGGCCTCCGCGATCATCCAGGGAGCCCAGGCCCGTGGACTTGAGCTGCCTGCCGTCACGGAGGTTTCCGAACGCCCCGGCCAGGGACTGACCGGGCAGGTGGGAGGGCACACGATCCTGCTGACGAACCGGAAAACCACGATCACCCTCGACTCCGCGTCTGCTGGTCTGCTGCCGCACACCAGCGCCGGTATGGAGGCTGCCGTACTTATCGACGGGCGTTATGCGGCCTTGATCCAGCTACGGGATGAGCCCCGGGCCTCCGCAGCCGACTTCATCGCCCACCTACCGGGAAAACACGACGTCGAAAAGATCATGATCATCTCCGGGGACCGGGAATCCGAGGCACGCTACCTGGCGGAGAAAGTCGGAATTGAGGAGGTCCACGCCGGTGTGAGCCCCGAAGGCAAGCTCGCGATCGTCGAAGACTACAACCAGCGCGGACCGACGATGTTCCTGGGCGACGGCATCAACGACGCCCCTGCCATGGCCGCGGCCACCGTCGGGGTGGCGATGGGGGCAGGATCCGATATTACCGCCGAGGCCGCAGACGCGGTCATCCTGGATTCCTCCCTGGAGCGACTCGATGATCTGCTCCACATCGGTGCACGCATGCGCCGGATCGCCCTGCAGTCCGCGCTTGGGGGCATGGGACTGTCGATCATCGGCATGATCCTGGCCGTCTTCGGACTGCTCACCCCCCTGCTGGGCGCTATTGCTCAGGAGGTCATCGACGTACTGGCGATCCTCAACTCCGCCCGGGTGGCCATGGCCCGCGGAACGCTGGCAGACTTCGAAAAATAGCGCGGATCGGTTGCAGATGGACAAGACAGCAACCGAGAAGTGAGACGATCTTCTCCCCTCGGGACCTGGAATCCGCGATACTAGACAGCATCAGGAGACTGGCATACCTCGGTTTCCGAGGTAGCCGACGTCCCACCCGTCGCAGGTAGGAGACATACCCATGGCTTCCCTCAAACAGCAGCTTGGCCGTTTTCGTTCCCTCTCGCCCAGACCGGCTCGGGCATGGAGAATGGGGGTGCGGGCCGTGGGAGTGTATTTCGCTGGCACCGCCGTGGTGAACACCGTGTACACGGTACGTACCGCCCCTGATTTCCTGCGCTGGCTGGGTGATACAACCTGGTTCCCGCCCTACCGGCCGATCATTCGTGCCCTGGAGCCGGCCGCCCCCGCCGTGGTCTTAACTGCGGCCGTGTTCCAGGCGACGGTGGCTTATCACCTTCTCCGCGGCCGTCGGATCTCCGGGGCGCTGCTATGGGCCCAAGCCTGGGTCCTGGGACTGATCCCTGCCCTGCCGTGGCCGTACTGGACCGTCAACGCAGTCTCCGCAGCAGCCTTTGCGACCATCCGGCACGGTGCAACCCGCAACTCCTCAGCGTGAGGGGCTGGATCCTGTAAGAACAGTCCCGGACATGAACTCATAGCACCGAGAAGGCTCCTCCACATGCGGGGTGTACCCGGCATGAGGCCAGACCAACAGTTCCGTGATGGGGTGGCCAGGAGGGCTGACCCCTGGCCGGGAGCGGGTTTCCGGGCAGGGGTCCGTCGTGGGCAGGGCGTGGTCCTGGTCCCCGAGCAGGAGCAAACGCCGCAGTTGCTGCCCCGAGGGCCAGGATGCTGGCCAAGGACGAGGCATGATGACTCAGCTAGGCCGGCGCTGACGGAGGATGAGGTGTGGTGGTTGCTGTTATCGTCTCGGATCCTGCGGGCTCACCGGGGTGAGGTAGGTCGGTGGGGCCCTGGTCCAGACGGAAGGGGGGATAGTCATCGCGCAGGAGAAGAACGTAGGTGGCGACGCGGTAGACCCACCGGTTGAGCCCGACGATCAGGGCGAAGAGACCGGGAAGGTACCGGCCGGTGAACAGCAGCCCCACGGCCGCGATGAGGACCAGCAGGCCCAACAGGGAGGGGGATCCGCCGGTGGTCACCCGCGTCCAACCCTCGTCCGAGTAGACCATCCCGGCGGCCCCGGTGCTGCCGGTGAGGATTCCCAGGATCAGCAGGTGCGGGATGGCCAGCAGCCACCACTTCACCAGGACCAGCCCGCGGGAGAGTCGGTCGGGGTAATCTACCGCCAGCTCCGCGGGGTAGTCGGCCCGGGCGAGGGTAAACGGAGGATACTGGTCGGTGCCCAGGGTCGAGTAGGCGTAGAAACCCACCCGCCAGTTCCACCGCAGCACCCCGACGCTGAAGGCGAACCAGGACCGGGGATAGCGACCGGTGAACAAGATGGCTATCCCGGCAGCAATCGTGGTGATCACGAGGGCAAACCACAGTAAGGCCAGGATGAGATAGTGCGGGATGGCCAGCAGCCATTTGATCAGCCACAGTCCCCGGGAGAGTCGGGTGTCCAGGTGCCCGGTAAAAGACAACGGGTGCACAGCCAGTCGGGTTGCACCTGAGGTGGGGTGTCCACCGGCGATGTCCCCGGTTGTGGCGAGGGGCGACGGGGTCGGTTGGTCAATGTCCCGGCCCAGGCCGCGGGTCCCCAACAGCAGCAGGGCAAGGCCCAGGAGTAGTGCGATCAGGCCGGTGATCAACAGACCGGGGTTGACGGGGTTCAGCAGGTCTGTGCGGGCGCCGGCCTGCAGATCGATCCACACCGGACGGGTGGCGTCGGCGTTCATCACCACCAGGGTCCACTGGCCCTCCTGCAGATCAAAGGTGACTTCCTGGGTGCCGGTTCCCATGGCCGAGACGGCCCAGAAATCCTGGTCGGCAGGGGATGCGGGAACGCGGTCGCCGGGGATGTCCTGTAGTTGCCCGTCAGTACCGGAGTTCCAGGACCATTGGCCGGACAGTTGCCCGGTCTCGGTCCAGGTCATACCTCCGATGGCGGCAGAAGGGACATCGTCGAGGTAGGCGGCGACCTCGGAGGCATCCCCGATGCCAACGAAGATAGCCTGGTCGGGGACCACGGGGGTCACCTTCACCTGGATGCTGGCTAGTTCCTCCAGTGGGGGCAGACCGGTCGTCCCGGACTCCCCGGGATCGAGCACCAGGGATGGGGTGGTGATGGCGTGGCCGGTGCTCTGGTAACGCTGCGGATCGAGGGTGAGGTACTGGCCGTCTTGTTGGGCGGATTCAGCGCTCATGAGCACTGCTCCGCCGAGGGTCAGGCCCAGGCCGAGGGCAGTGAGGAGAACTCCGGCCACCAGCAGGACCCAGTTCAGCGGTCTCATCCGGGCAGGTCGTTGAGCGGAAGAGGTGGGGTAGGTCGTCCGGGAATCCATGACGCTTCCTTACAAGGGTGGGAATGGCGTGTGAACTGTCGCGAGTCCGAGCCGCTGGTCTCCTCAAGTGGACCTTAGCCCGCGCACCATGTAGTTGTTTCCCCCGAATTTTTATCAACTGCTTTCCGGGCATGGAGGCATTTTCTCTGTAGGGATAGCCACAGGATGAGCCCAGGACTTCTGGGGAGGAATAGGGGGATCTTCTCCCGAGGAGACCGGCCGGTGTGGTCTTTCATGGGCTCCTGCCGGACAGAAGGACCACCGGTGTTCTGACCGGTGACCGATGTCTCACCTTGGTTCCTGCGCAGTGGGGAGGAAGACATCCACCCGATCGCCCTCATCCTGGAAGAGTGCTTCCCGTGGCTGCCGTAGCGCTAGGGCCGCCTCGAGGTAGTCCCCGGCCGAGCCGGCAAAGTTCACGGTCAAAAGAATGTAGACCGGCAGACGGGCATCTGCGGGGACAAGGAACAGGGCAACGAAAAACACCGTTCCCCAGATGATGGAGGGGGATAAGGCTGTGGTGATGGTGCTGCGGCGGGTGAGGTGGAGGGGGCTGCTGGTGGTCAGGAAGGGAAACCTCACCGCGTAGGACGGGGTGGTGCCGGTGAGCAGACGCAGGGTGAGGCCGTGGGTGGCTTCGTGGGCTGCCATGTACACCAGCAAAGACAGCAAGGTGACCGGGATGGTGACCACGGGAGGCCAGCCGGTGGCTAGGGGGAGGTCAAAGACCAGGGCGAGCGCAACAGCGGTAAGAACCACTGCAAGAAAGATTGCCTGGAGCGTGACGAAGTATTTCCGGTCCTGTTTGAAATCCACGGTGAGGTGCCGGTGGTAGGCCGTGGGCAGGTCGAGGGTGTCTCGTTGTTGCTGAGTCTTCATGGTCGGCTCTTCTCGCCTTGATGACGCTAGCTGGGGTGGGCAGTCACCGGTGATCCCCCTGGAGTAGGAAAGGGGCAGGCGCACCCATCGTCTTCAGTATGAACCATCCGGCAGGTCCGGGAGGAGAAACGTCCCAGCAAAGCCGAGTTGGGATACTTCCCACCCCGAGGGAAACCTGGGGCTTTGTCACGGTGCCTCGTGAGGGTCAGGTGATCGCAGGTGCAGTTCACCCCCCCCCAGCAGTCTCCTACCTGGTGGATGTGGGCCAGGGGGCCGGTGTCTGCTGCTGACGGGTGATCTGGTTGAAGGACATCGCGTACTACGGATAACGATGAGCGCCTCTGTATATAAGGCGCGAGCGTGGGAGCAGGCGGGGCAGAGGACTTTTTTGACACTCCTCTCCACATCCGTGAGGTTTCTCGTGGGCGGGCAGGGAAGTGGCTGATCTCCTCGGAGAGGTCACCTCGGGGAGGAAGAAACGCTGACTTGCCCATCGGTGAAAAGAAGTGAGATCACAAGGTGTCGTCGAAAAGTCGCGGGGGATGTTTGCTGCGCATCGTTTCCCAGTCAGCCCTAAGGGATCTCTGGTCCTGATAGGGCCAGGAGAGGATCAGTTACAACTCCTCCGAGAAGAGATGCTCATGATCCCCACCGCTACGAAAGATGTGGACCATGTCCAGTGGGAGCCTGTCGGGCTTGTGTCGAAATCGTTCGTTTTTGACACAACCCACGGAGCGAACCATATTTGTGATTGAAGCCCCTCGCCCATGAGGTAGTGCGCCAAACAGTTTTCAGTGATAACAATGACCACCATCTCTTAATATCCCTATCATGAGTGAAGCAACATAGCGGGCCATGTAGTGATGGCCGCCCATCGATCGCGAGCGCTGTGATGTGGAAAAGCAAAATAGGTGAATATGACTGGAATCTCGTGCGTGAGTTTTAGTAGCGGATACTTCCGAAGATGGTGAGGTGACGAGCCTGGCTTGGAGGGGTGTTTTTGTGACAAGGGAGCCGTCCCGGTCCGTTCTGATTGTTGAGGCATCTTCATCCCTGCCGGCGGAAGCGGCTTGGCCCTCTAATCAGCTCACTCCGAGTGCCTATTCGACCTACTCGGTTTCGGTGTTGGAATCGTTTAAAGCCGCCAACTGAAGTTGCTAAAAAACCGCCAAACGAAGCTGCAAGTCACAAGGTCGCAAAAATCAAATTTGTCACTTAACGCGTTATTTTACTATGTCGCGTGAACGGTGGGTAAATTTATTAATGTGACAGAGTTTTCCGAGACTTACTGTTTTGCATCATGCCCATCGTGGCCATGGTTCGCCTGCCGAACGGTGGCACGTTGTGCGAACCAATGTTCCGGGACAGTGTGTGCGGATAGTGAACGCGACTCCTGAATTTTCGCGCGTGGCGAGCGGAATGCAGATCTCACTATGTTCAGCACCGGTCTGCACTAGCCGTTATTTTTCAGAAGACGACGGACAGTGCAGGCGGGTGGGACTGCGGATATGTTGTCGAGCCACCATTTTAAAATGATCAATGAAAGTACTAATGTTTACCTGATACTTAGTTGATCTTTTTCTGAATCGAGACTTAATGACCGGCATGCGGCCTCAGGAGCCTGGAAGCTCCTCCCCCTCCCACCCCATCGACGAGAACGTAGCCTTTCCCGGCTCCAGGGAGCAGAAAAACATGGCCGACGTTTACCCTGCTGCAGGACAGTCTGAGATGACAGGGTTTGGATATGGTCCGACACACCCTAGACAGGAACCTGGCGCTTCCACCCTCGGGAACCCTAATGCGACAGTTTTTGAGCCACCTAAGCCTCGAAATAAAGTCCTTACTGTCATCAAGTACGTCCTCGCGTTAGCCCTACTCATTTTCGGAGTGGCTGGTATTGCTACGGCCTTCGATCCAGCCTATACCGCGACAAAGAGCGATTTTCTTGGCAGCATATTAACTGCTCTGGTTTTCCTCGTTCCCGCGATCTGGTTCTTCACCTGCGAAATCATCGACAAAATCAGGCTGCCTAAGACCGGCCAGCGGATCAAGCGATTCTTGTGGCTACCTGCACTGATCTCTCTGGCCTCGGTTATCGGTGCAAGCATCCCATCCGGCGATAGTTACGGCCACCATTTGAGCACCACGGGTAATTTTAAAGAGATTCTCGCCGTTCATGATCAAGCCAAGCAAGAGTGTTTCGATTCGGTCCTGAGCCATGCCAAGTTTTCGGCGAGTGCAAAAATTCCCGAGTTCAAGAGTGGAATCAGTGTGGCCACCTCTGGTGAGCTAGCGATTCATTCCTTTGCGGGCACCGCACACTTCCCTAATGGCTTTGGCGTCTTCAGCGAATACGTTTTTCTCTGTGAACGAGCTCAGGATGCGCGTGCCAGTGCCGGATACGCCTCCGATGCTGAGCTTTCTTACCACAGCATCGACGTTGAAGAGAGAAATTTCCTCACTTCTGTTCCCGACCTCAGCCCAACGGGGATCTGGGAGCCCGTCGAGACTGATGGGATCCTCGGCTTTGAGCAGACCGAACCCCAGCCTGACAACATTTTCGTCTTCTTCGACGAATCTGGCTCGGAGACTTAATTCGTAGAGTTTTAACGCGTGGAAGCGGTAGCCGAAGCGCGAAGAAACCGGCCGGGTCCAGTTAGCCACCCTCGATGACCGCTTTCGCATCTTCACCTCTTCAGGAACCAGCATTTTGACACAAGGGGTATACGGGGCGCTTCAAAAAGAGCTCCATCAGATATTTTTGAAGCTTCTTTCCAGCTGCCGTAAACGTACGTAGTGATGAACACACGTGCCGATAGTTCTGCAACGAGGTTCTCGAAAGACCCTCGAACGAGGCTTCGCTAGGGCATTGATCTTTGATTGTATCACCTGAGTGATACAATCGAAGTGGATCAGGATGATCTGGGTTCCTATGTTGAGAGGCTTCCCCTAAGGAGGTGGTCATGGACGAAGTGACTGTGTTGGAAGAGCTGGAAATGTTTGGCTCGTCGCAGTGGGGGCTGATTACTTCGGCGCAGGCCCGTGATCTCGGCGTTGACCGATTGTGGCTGTCACGGATGAGGGCCCGGGGTCGGTTGCAGCGCATCCGTCATGGGGTTTATGCCGTGCCGTCTGCCCGGTTTGGTCCGTGGCAGGATCTGCAGGCTGCCTGGTTGGCCACGGAGGCCTCGTCCCCTGCGGAAAATCGTGTCGAGGCCGAGGATCCGGTGGTGGTTTCTCATGTATCAGCCGCTGGTGTGCATGGCTTGGGGGATCTGCTCGCGGCCCGTCATGAGTTTTCCTCACCGGCTCGTCGGCAGACCACTCAGCAGGATCTGCGCTTCCACCGGTGCGAGGTGCCCGCGGGGGATATCACCTGGGTGGAGGGGCTCCCGGTGACCTCTGTCGCCCGGACAGTCGGGGATCTGGCTGCTCAGGCGATAGATTTCGATCACCTGGCCACTGTGGTGCGTGATGCGGTGGAAGATCACCACGTTTCTACCGATGAGCTGGCGGAACGGTTGTTTCCCCACCTCGGTGACTATGGCGCTGCCAACAGCCGGGAACTGGTCCACTCACTTCTGGGCCATGCCGGCTATGCCCCGTCTAAAGACCCCACGGTCACCAAGGCGTGGGAGTTTCTTACCCGGCAGCTGCACGCCGACCTGGTGAACCCCGATGTTGATCACTTTCTCCAGCAGGCCACCGGCGCTATGGCCAAGGGCGACCTCCTGTCTCCGGCGCGCGCTGCAGAACTCAAGAAAGAAGAAAACCGGACTGACCATGATACATGACGTAGACGAGAACCAGAATCGGCAGAACCTCCAGCGCCTGCGCAAAATCCTGTCCACCAAGATCACCACCGTTGCCCGCAGCAAAGGCGTGGATCCGCAGCTGGTGCGTAAACAGTACGTCTTCGCCTTATTCTTCAAGCGCCTCTTTCATGGCGATGAGGGCAACTGGATGCTGTTGGGTGGAAACGCCCTGTTGATTCGTGCCGGCGGTGGGCGCTTCACCCGGGATATCGACCTGGCTCGAGGTACCACCTGGGAGGATCCCGCCCCAGTGAAAGAAGAACTCCAAGTACTGGTCAATGCGGGGACTGCGTCCGATCCGTTCCGATTCGAGCTGGGAGATATCGACCCGCACTCTGATCCCGACAGCTTTGGATACGGCTCGAAAACCGCGAAGATCACCGTGACAGTTTGGCTGGGCAACCGGATCTTTGACACTTTCCTCATCGACATCACCAATCGCCGCCATGACCACGGGCCCGTCGACATGCTCCCGCTGTCTCCGGTAATTGAGCATGAAACCCTGGCTGATTTGCCCGACATCCCGGTGGTGGCGGTGGAAAATCACCTGGCCGATAAAATCTGCGCGATGTATGAGCTCCACGGACGGAACAAGGAGGAACCCTCCACCCGCTACCGCGATCTGGCCGATATTGTTCGCTTGATCAACGCCTCTATCATCGACGCTGCGCGGCTACGGGAGATTCTTGGTCATGAGCAGCAGCGACGCGGTATTGTCCTCCCGCAACAGCTCCACGCCCCGTCCCCGAGGTGGGTGGAGAATTTTCCCAGGGCAGCGAAAGACTTCGCTGAATACCCCGTGGCCTACCACCAGCTGAATACTTCTTTATCCCATGCCGGGGTATGTGTGAACCCCGTTCTATCAGGAGAAATCATCGCAGGACACTGGGGACCGGCATCCCAATCCTGGCAGACTTCGGGGGAACTCCCATCCATACGTACTCACGAGGAGAATTAAGATGCCCACGATATGGAGCGATGCACCGATCAAGTCTGCGGATGAGGATTCGTTTGGACGGAGCCCATACGCCAAGCAAATCGCCCATCTTGTTCAGGGTGCCCATTCCTGGGAGGACAGTATTGTCTTCGGCTTGACCGGGCCATGGGGTAGTGGGAAAAGCTCGATGCTGGCGATGATCGAGGAACAACTAACATCCAGCGAGAACGAATGGCATATCGCGAGGTTTACCCCCTGGGCTACCAGTGATATCAATGGCCTCTTGGGGGACTTCTACGCTTCACTGAGTAGTGCACTCCCTTCAGAGCGCGGTAAGGATCTTCGAGAAAAATTAGGAACCATTCTGCAGATCTCAGCTCCTGCGGCCAAAATGATTCCCTTGTTTGGCGATGCCGCGGCCATGGCCGCAGAAAAAGCAGGTGAAAGGCTGCAGAAGCAACCCTCCTGGAGTCAGGCTTTCAAGGAAGCATCAGACGAGCTCAAGAATTTAGATATTCCGGTTCTCGTCATCGCTGATGACATTGATCGCCTTCATGGAGAGGAGTTATTAGCCCTGTTGAAGGTGGTCAGGCTGCTGGGTCGTTTTCCCGGTGTTCATTTCCTGCTGGCCTACGACGAACAGACGGTGACTGAAACACTATCTGAGACCGGCATCGCCGGAAAAGGGACTGCCGCGGGCAGAAAGTTTCTGGAGAAGATCGTTCAATATCCTTTGGCCATCCCGCCACTGGTGCCGACCCAGCTCAGGACCCGGATCGATGAAGGCCTAGAACCTTTTATTACCCGCCTTGAGCAGCCGGAGATGTTTGCGATGCGTCTCCAGGGACTACGCAGGGTTTTACTCTCTCAGCTGTCGACGCCTCGTGCCATTGACCGCTACATCGCTCAGGTCCGGCATCACCTAGCGATGTTTGATTCACAGGAAGTCCAGGTAGAAGACGTCATCGTCGTGACGTTACTCAAGACTAGCTTCCCTTCCCTCTACAACCAGCTACCACGCTATAAGGACCAACTGATCACAGGCATGCAGGATGGACTGGGACGCGGATTTTATGATGCCGACCGCAAGACCTTTGATCCTGATCCGCTTTTTGACGGGATCCCACCTCAAGAGTGCCCGGATGCCCGAACGCTTCTGGAAGAGCTATTTCCCGGCGTCAGGGGAAAGAGAAGCTACTATTTCTCACGCCCAGAGGAAAGGAGCATCTACGACAAGCGCTATTTTGACCGTTACTTTGCCATGGGAGTTCCCGCTCATGATATTTCTGATACGGCTGTAGCGAACGCGATTACTGCTGCTGCAGACGGCAACGAAAGCCCACTCAAGGAGCTGCTCCTGGATGAGGATTCCAACCGCATCTCTATGGCCATCGACAAGGCAGAAACCAGCACTGACCTCCTGGGGGAGGATGCTGAACGTCTGGCGGTTCTGCGTACTATCATCCCCCTCCTGGGAAGCCTTTCGCGGCACGATACCGCATTGCTCAGCGCAGACAAGAGGATTAGAGAGTGGTCGGGGAAAATGCTGTCTCGGCTAAGCGATGATGTTGAGGTTTCCAAGCTGGTCGACGCGCTGAATCTTTCCCCGCATCACCTCGATCAGGTTCACATTCTCCAGTTCATGCTGTTGTACAACGGGCATCACCGCTGGGTGGACGAGGTGCTGGACCAAGTGTGTCAGCACCTCGTGGAGGTCATTATGAGCAATCTCCGAGATCAGGACGAGGCTTCGTTAGATGATCAGGTGGAGTTCATGATCTTTGTCCTGCGGGAATGGAAGCAGCAGGAGTTTCTTGTGGAGCCGCTCAGGGCAGGGTTGGCTGAAGGCGCCTTCACCGTGGAGGACGTCGCAGCACGCTGTGTCACTTACTCACGCTCCTTGGGGGGTGAACAGACTGTGACCAAGCTGCACGATTTCAATAGGGAAGCCTTTGATGAGATCGTTCCTGACGCTGATCCTTCTTGGTCCAGTACCCCGAGAAGTAACGTGGATGAATATGATCTGAGTTGGAAAAACCGACGGGATTTTGCTGTCGCCAAAGCTCCTGGGGGAGAAAAAGCATCCCCAGACTAGCTGCTCACAGCACGCCGGCCTTCCTACTACCCCAACTTTGCAACAGCACCGCGATGATATCTAAGGAGACGCCGTCATCAAGGAGCAGGAGTGCCTCGGCTTTGTGTTGGATGAGGTTGAATCGGGAGCGTTTATAGCTTTTGAGGATGGCGACTTCCTCACCCGTGAGGGCAATCTTCAGGGCTGCGGCCATGGTTAGACAGTCAACAACCCCCGCTCGCTGTCAATTAGTTGTGAAATGCGGGGGTAAACGGGTGGGGTAAAACTGGGGTTAACTAACAATCGCTGACTGCATAACAGTCCGATTGGAAATATCCTCGGGGGTGTTGGTGATATTGAACGTAACCTCCTTCGGCGGTTGAGCCACCACCGGTTGCTTGGTTACGTCCCGTAGCGTGGTGTATCTGTAACTGCCGGTAGCCGACCCCATGAACTGCGCCCGTATGGTGATTTGAGACAGGGTCTAGGAGAATTAGTGCCATGTCGAATCGCCGCATCTTCACCGAAGAGTTCAAAGCAGGAGCTGTGCAACTCGTCGTGTCATCTGGGCGCTCCATCAAAGAAGTGGCCACCGAGTTAGGCATCAAAGAAGGAACACTGGGTGCGTGGTGCCATTTCGGGGTTGTTGGTCGGGGAGGTCCGCGTAGTTGGTAGGCCCTTTCCACATACCCGGTAGCGCCGGTGCTTTTGCGGGAATCTTCTTGGTGGCAGTGCCTGCAACTCGCAGGGCTGCGACACGGTTTCACACCAAGGAGACACCTCCCATGGCTCAATTCAAAGAGATCATGGCCCTACGCCTGAACAACCGCAGCTACTCCTACATCGCAGCAGCTCTGGGCTGCTCGAATCGGGACATCGCCCGCGTCCAGACCGTCATCGACGACCACAACATCACCCCAGACAGCTTCACCCAGCTGCCGCCGGCGTTTTTCGATGAGACCTTCACCGACCAACGCGGCCGACGATCGATGAGCTACGACCAGCCGAACTTCCAGGCACTGGCTAAAAAGCTCACCGATGACAAGCATCTGACCAGGCACAAGCTGTGGATGGACTACCTGGCCGCCCCCAGTGCTGATGGCCTGTTGAAGTATCAGTACTCCCAGTTCTGCGACGGTCTGGCCGAGTATCTGAAGGCCAACGACCTCGTCGATGTCGTCGAACACGAGCCCGGGCAGGAATTCTACGTCGACTGGGCCGGCGACAAGATCACCATCTACGACCAGGCCACCGGCCGGGTGGGGTTCAAAGCGTCCCTGTTCATCGGCGTGTGCCCCTGACTTAGGATTGATGTTCACGGTCGCAGCCGCGAACGAAAAGATGGGCGCCTGGATCGACTGCCACGTTAAGGCTCTGAACTACCTCGGCAAACTACCCGCGGTCATCGTCCCCGACAACGCGTCGACGGCGACCTACCAGCCGAAGAAGAACTCCTCCTACCGGGCGACCACCAGCCGGTACGCGGACTTCGCCGACTACTACGACATCACAGTCGTCCCAACCAGACCCGCCAAGCCGAGGGACAAGGCCGCGGTGGAACGGGCCGTGCAGATCGCTTACACCCGCATCCTGGGTTACTTCCACGGTGAACAGTTCTACACTCTGGACGAGCTCAACGAAGCCATCGCCGAGCGCCTGGCAGACATCAACGACGTCATGACCCGCCCGGACGGGTCCACCCGCCGACAGCGCTTCAACGAGGATGAAGCGCCGATGATGCGTGATCTTCCCCGTATGGCGTTTACAGAGGTGTCCTGGCGCAGTGCGAAAGTCGACCGCAACTGGCATATCAGCTGCGATTACCAGTACTACTCGGTGCCGTTTGCGCTGGTGGGCAAGACTCTGCGGGCACGGCTGACCACAGATCTGGTCAGCATCTTCGACGGTGACCGGCTCGTGGCAGAACACACCCGCATGCACGGGTTCCGCTACCGCTACAGCACCGATGTCACCCACGGCCCATCCGGGGACACCGACGCCCACAACGTGCTCACCCGTGATGAGCTCCTGGCGTGGGCAGGATCCTTCGGGCCAGCAACGATCACGGTGATCACCATGATCCTGGACCGCAACCGAGCGAGTGTGCCCCGGGGACTGACGCTGTCACGCAACATCCTGGCCAACCTCGGCCGCAAGCACGACAAGACCACCCTGGAACCGGCCTGTGCGCAGCTGCTGGACAAGCAGCTGGCGCCGACGATGTCGGTACTCAAACGACTCCAGGCCGACATCGCCCACGCCCGGCCCACCACGACGGCGCAACCGACACCCGGCTTACCGCGGCAGGTGGATCTGTCCCGGTTGTCTGATGCAGTGTTTATCCGCCCAACCAGTCATTTCGATGATGATCAGGAGGGCAAGTAGCTCATGATCGATATCGATGAGACGACCCGTAGAAAACTCCGGTCGCTGCGTCTGTCGCGGTTCGCGGAGAACTTCTTCGACCTGGTCACCAGCGACGAGCACGCCGACGCCTTGCCCGAAGAGATTTTCCTGCGTGCCGTGGACGCCACCGACGCCCAGCGACGTGAACGCAACATCGCCACAGCCATCACGCAGGCGCATTTCCGTTATCCGCAGGCCAGTCTGGGTGAGTTGGTCAACGCGGCAGAGCGAGGCATCAATGAACGCCAGCTCAAGCGCGTCGCCGCGACCAACTGGCGGGAGAATCCGACGAATGTGCACCTATTCGCGCCCGCCGGCGCCGGCAAGACCTACATTGCCTGCGCCATCGGGATCGCTGCCTGTCAGGCCGGGTTTTCAGTGGCGTACTACCGGCTGGATCAGCTGGTGGCAAAGCTGGCGGTCCACTCGCCGACGGATCCGGGATATGCCGATGCGATGAAAAAGTTGATGAATGTCGATGTCCTCATCATCGACGACTTTCTCACCTTGAGCATTGACCAACGCGGGCAAGAAGACCTGACCAAAATCGTAATCGACCGGGACGGCAGACTCCCGACGATCATTTCTTCACAGTCGTCAGCCGCGTACTGGGTGGAGGTACTACCCAACCGGGTCGGGGCTGATTCGTTGGTCAGCCGGCTCAACAACGGTCGCCGTATTCAGATCGGTGACTACGACATGCGCCGTCACCTGGCGAAGAAGCACCAGGAGGACCTCGACCACGACAGCTAAGTAATCCCGTCGCGAGTACAACTGGGGCCGGCATCAGTCACGATGTCGGCCCCTACCATGTGCGCGGACACAGGCCCTACCACCTCATCGGAGAACCCCGACCACAAACCCGCTCCTGGCACGTGGGTGAGAGCCTGGAAAACTGAACACCCTGATGCTGGTGTGGATGAACCAGGCCCAGTTGAATGGGCGAAATACAAGGCCCTGCAGGCAGAAAAAGCTGCGTTGAAACGAGAAAATGAGTTCTGGGGAAAAGCCAGCGCCTTCTTTGCCGCGAAGCACCTGTGAGATGCATTTCTATGCGTTCATCGAGCAGGAGAAGGCCGTCTTTCCTATTACATGGATGTGCAGGAAGTTGGGTGTATCCCGGGCATCGTATTACCGCTGGGCTAAGCCTGGGGGCCTGACTCCCACAGCTACGCGGCATTTAAAGCTCAAGGACGAGGTCGCCCAGGAGTTTGAAAACAGTAACCACATGGCTGGCAGGGATCAGCTGACCACGTTGCTCAACCAACGAGGTGTCAAAGTGTCCATTGGGACCGCGGGGGCAATTATGAACGAATTAGGACTGCGTGCCAGGGGCGATGCGTGCCTGGAAAAACACCACGGTCAATGATCCTGCGGCCCGCACCGAGCACATCAACAACCATATGCTCGACAGCCACGGGAAACGAGACTTTATCGCTACCGTGCCTGGGACCAGGCTTGTTGGTGACATCACGTACTTAAAGACAGGCTCGGGTTGGTTGTACTTGGCTACCGTGATCGATTTGGCCACGCGGATGGTGGTGGGGTGGTCGATGGATTCCAATATGCGCACACCGTTGATTATCAATGCGTTGGCCATGGCCCGTGATCATGGGCGTCTTCATCCCGAGGGTGCAATTTTTCACTCGGATAGAGGATCTCAATACACTTCCGGGGAATTTCAGACGTGGTGTGCGGGCAATAAGATCACCCAGTCGATGGGAGTGACTGGGGTGTGCTGGGATAACGCAGTGGCGGAGAATTTCTTCTCTCACCTAAAGACCGAAATGTATCACCATTATGACTTTAAGAATCACCTGTCAGCCCGGACCGCGGTGATGGACTATATCGAGGGATGGTACAACCGGCGCCGGCCTCACAGTAATAACCAGGGACTGGACCTAACCCGTGTTTGGTGGACGCTGACACCAGCATGATGCTGGGAAAGGTACTCTGCCACCATGCCAAGCAAGACCTATTCTTAAGGAGTTCAAGCGCGACGCCGTCGCGCTCTACGAGAACTCCACAGGCGCGTCGATCCAGACCATCGCCAACGACCTCGGAGTCAACCGCAACACCTTTCAGAACTGGCTCAAAAAATACGGCACCGGAGCCCGCACCAACATCACCACCGCGGATTCACCCTCGTCGACCTCGGTGACAGAAGCCGAGCGGATCCGCCAACTGGAACGGGAAAACGCCCGCCTGCGGGAAGAGCGCGACATTCTACGGAAAGCGGCTAAATATTTTCCCGGCAAGAGACGACCTGGTGATCCGCTTGAAGGTTCGTTGACGACGCCCGACACGACCACTCGGTCAAGCAGTTATGCACGGTGCTCAAACTCAACAGGTCCTCGTACTATAAATGGAAAAACACTGCCTCTACCAGGAAGAAACGCCTGCTGGGCGATGCCGTTCTCGGAGCCCGGATCAAGACCGTGTTTGCTGCAGAACGCGGTTGTTACGGGGCCAAACGCATTGCCGCGGAACTCAACGACGATCCAGTTGGATCACCGGTCAACCATAAGCGGGTCGCGAGGATCATGCGCTCGCTGAAGCTGTTTGGGTACTCGAAGAAACGCAAGGTCACCACCACCGTGTCCGACAAAACCAAGACGGTGTTCCCTGACCTTGTCGGCCGTAAGTTCACCGCTGATAAGCCGAACCGAACTTACGTCGGAGACATCACCTATTTGCCGATTGCGGATGGGTCGAATATGTACCTGGCCACGGTAATCGATTGCTATTCTCGCCGGCTGGTGGGCTTCGCGATCGCTGATCACATGCGCACCTCCCTGGTGCAGGATGCCCTGCTCATGGCCAAGGGCCAGCGCGGCAGCCTGAAAGATGCGGTGTTCCATTCCGCCCACGGGAGCGTGTACACCTCTCACGGGTTCCAGGGCACCTGCACCGAGCTGGGAATCAGGCAGTCGATGGGATCAATCGGGACCAGTGCTGACAACGCCTTGGCGGAGTCGTTTAATGCCGCGCTGAAGCGGGAAGTCCTTCAAGATTCCAAGACCTTTGCGAATCAGTTGCTGTGTCGTCAGGAGGTGTTTCGCTGGTGTACCAGGTATAACACCACCCGGAGACATTCCTGGTGTAAATATCTCGCGCCAACCGTATTCGAGGAACGCTGTCCTGCTATTCTGAGATTTGCTTCCTGATTAAATCCCCTGTGTCCACTTTCCGGGGGTCGGGCCCGTCGGCTCCAAGTTATACGTGTATAGCTGTCAGCACTGTCAAGCGTTTTCACGCGCGCGCGCGAGCTCCCAACGCAGCTGCCCTTCTGAGGGAGATTGAACCGGAATGAAGGCCGCTTCGCGGAAACGACGGGAGGCCGGTGACGACTTGGCATAGCCTGCGCCACCAGCGACACGAACCTCGATATTGGCTGTCGCAACGGCGACCTCGGCGGCATCGAGACGCAGCTCCAGCAGCTCCACTGAGCTGACCTGGTCATTTCCGATCCGAGAGATGATCTCCTCCTGGCGGGTTATCACATCTGCGACACGGGCGGCCGCCTGCTGGTGGTCCTGACTGAAACTCTCATTGACTCCGGTGAGTCGTTTCGCTCCGGAAGCCAGGGCAGCTTCGGCCACACCGATACACTCGGCAGTCTGCAGCACCACGAACGTGGGGCGCACAGTCTTGATGAAGTTAGTGAAGTCCTCGGTGAGAACCTGCACATCCGGGATGAAGACACTGTCAAAACCCACCCAAGCGGAGGCAGTGGCATTGAGTCCGAGCAATCCAAAAGGCTGGCCGAATTCCACGCCGGTGTGTCCGGCTTCGAAGGCGAAGAGGAAGCGGGTGCCGTCCGCAGCCTTGGCCGCGGTGACTACAATTGCGTCCTCATAAAGATTGGAAGCCCAGTTCAGCTTGCCATTGATCAGCCAGCCGCCTTCAACCCGAGACGCCGAAAGATCGATTTCACCGCAGCCGGCGGCCTCTTTGAAGGCACCGGCCATTCCGGTGACTCCCGGGCGCTGGCCAGAGCGCAGCTGCTCCGCCAGACCCAGGGAGTAGTCAGTGCTGGCCTGCATGAGGTACTCCAGCGTCATCCGGTCAGCCCAGAGAGTAAAGCCCGCGGAGAGATCCTCCGCGGACACCTCGCGGACCACCCGTGCCATCTCCAGCAGCTTCCCACTCTCGTTGGTCGGCGCCCCCAGGCTGAGCAGTTCGGCATCACCGAGCAAATTCAGCACATAGCGGGCATCCTTCTCCCCCTTATCCACCGACTTGGCGTTGGCGGCGATCTCTGCACGCACGACTGCCGGGAGGATGAGGGATTCGGTGGTGGTCACAGGTTGGGTCACGGTGGTCATATGCTTTCCGGATGAGTATTGACTGAAGGTGAAAGGGAGAGTGCCTAGACCAGCTTGGAGGTCAGCTTGGCCGGGCGGGTGTAGGTGTTGACAACCGGGGACCACTCAATGGCATCCTTCTGGATCTGGTCCAGAGTTTCACGGTCGGTATCACCCTCGAGATCAATGGAAACCTCAACGTTGGAGACGCCAGGGCGCTTATGCTCGCCCAGGTCGCCGGTGCCCCAAGTCGGAGACACGTCAATGTCAGAGACAATGTCGATGTTGATCTTGGTCAGGGTCACACCGCGGTGGGTGGCAATAGCCTGAATACCCACAGAGATGCAGGCTGCCAGAGCGGCCTGGGCGACCTCGGTCGGGTTCGCGGCGGAGTTATCACCAAGCAGTGCCGGCGGCTCAGAAACCAGGATCGGAGGCAGATCGCGAACCTGGGTGATGTTGCGGAAATGGCCATCAGCCTCGGTGTGGGTGCGGATCTTCTTGAGACCACCCTCCGGGTTGTCGATGTTCTTCTGCGCCAGTGCCTTCAGGGCATCGGCGTCGATCGGGGCCAAGGCCTCCCCATCGATGTGGTTCGGGGTCAGATCAGACATGCAATCTCCTTCAAATGTTTCATTTACAGAGCCGACGCTAGCATGTTTTCCGGCAGACATGAACCGCACTGTCTACCAGCCGAATATAATCCCAGGCCACGCGGTATACATTTACATTCCTGGGAATATAACCCCTATAACCTGCCTAGTGGACGAAGCTCAGCGAAAATCGCTATAGTTTCCAGACAGCTTTCAAGACCGAGCGGTCTGCCATTCCCCCGAACAAGTTTTCTACCCTGGAACGAGGAATTCCGTTACCGATGCCGCATCTCTCTCGACGAACCTTTTTGCGTGCCGCCTCCGCCACTGCCCTGGGTTCCGTCATGTTCGGAGTGGGCGCCTGCTCCACCGCCCCCCGCAGGGTGTCGCCAAGCAACGCGGAGGACCCACTGATGATCGGCTACGTCCCCATCGCCTGCGCCTCCCCGCTGCTCATCGCCGAGGCCGCTGGTGTCTTTAAACGGCACGGTCTCAGTGTGGCCTTGAAAAAGTACGCTGGCTGGTCAGACCTGTGGAGCGCCTATTCCACCGGAGAGCTCAATATCGCACACATGCTCTCCCCCATGCCCGTGGCCATTGATTCCGGGGTCACCAACGGACAGCGGCCGACCGAGCTAAGTTTCACCCAGAATACCAATGGCCAGGCCATTACCCTGGCCACCGAGCATCATCCCCGAGTGCAGTCGGCCACCGATATGCGCGGCATGGTGCTGGGCATCCCCTTCGAATACTCGGTTCATGCCCTGCTGCTGCGGGACTATCTGGTTTCCGGTGGGGTGGATCCGGTGGCTGATGTGGAATTGCGGCTGCTGCGTCCGGCGGACATGGTGGCCCAACTTGAGGTCGGCGGCATTGACGGTTTCATCGGCCCAGAGCCCTTCAACCAACGCGCCCTACAATCCGGGGCTGGCCGGATCTTCCTGCCCACCAGGCAGCTCTGGGATAAGCATCCCTGTTGCTCGGTGGCAATGGCCAAGGACTGGCGCAGTTTTCATCCGGATAGCGCAGATCGGCTGCTCAGTGCGCTCCACGAGGCCGCGGGCATTGTCAACGATCCGGCCAGACACGAAGAAACTGCCCAGCTCCTATCCCACGAAAAGTATCTCAACCAGCCGGTTGCGCTCCTGGCTCCGGCGCTGGCGGGACATTACCGGAACTGGGATGACGAAGAGGTCACAGATCCGGAGATGATGTCCTTTGGCGATCCGACTGACCCGACCGCCATTACGTGGATGGCGGCTCAGATCGCGCGCTGGGACCTCAGCAGTGGCACCAGCCTCCCGCTTGACGACGCCGCGATTATCGCGGCTGCCACCTCGGTGCTGCCAGCGGGCTCCCCGCCCACTGGCCGTCCGGTAAAGATCAACGGCGAGGTCTTTGACCCCGCCCACCCGACCCGCACCTACACCCTTTAACTACCCAAGGAACTGACGCAGAAGTGAAATCAACCCCCCAGCGCTTTAATGCGGTCATCTTAGGTGTGATGCTGCTCGCCGCCTTCCTCGGTCTGTGGCAGCTCGCTGCCACCTCCGGCTGGCTCAGCGACCTCGCCCCCACCCCGGAACGCACCGGCGCCCGTGCCGTCGAGCTGCTCTCCGATCCCTTCTACCGAGACGGCCCCGCCAGCGTCGGTATCTTCTGGCACCTGCTCACCAGCCTCAAACGCGTGCTTATCGGTTTCCTCATCGCCACGATGATCGCGGTGCCGCTGGGTTTTGTCCTCGGCCGTTCTGACACCCTGCGGTGGGCGGTGGATCCGATGGTCCAGATCTTGCGTCCGGTCTCCCCGCTGGCGTGGCTGCCGCTGGGTCTGGCGTTGCTGCGCGATGCCGAGAACACCGCCATCTTTGTCATCGTGCTCTCCGCATTGTGGCCCACCCTGGTCAACACCATTGATGCCGTACGCAATATTCATCCCACCTACCTGGATCTGACCGCCACACTGGGTACCTCCTGGTGGTCAAAAGTGGTCTATGTGATGTTCCCCTCAGCACTACCTGGGATCATCACCGGTCTGCGCCTGTCCCTGTCCACCTCGTGGTTGGTGATCATCGCCGCAGAGATGCTCGTCGGTGGCCAAGGCATCGGCTTCTTCGTGTGGAATATGTGGAACCGCCTCGACATTGATGCCATCGTCGTCGCCATTGTGATCATCGGACTAACCGGCCTGATCCTTGATCACCTTATCGCCGCACTTCAGAAGGTTGTCCGCTATGACTAATCCCCATGTCGCCTTAAACGAGATCTCCAAGTCTTATGGCGCAACCACCATCATCGCGCCCACCTCCATCACCATCGGCAAGGGTGAGTTCGTTGCCATCCTCGGCCCCTCGGGCTGCGGCAAATCAACGATCCTTTCCATGATTGCGGGTCTGAGCTTCCCCACTTCCGGCACCGTCTCCGCCGACGGTCGGCAGGTCACCGGGCCGGGCGCAGATCGTGGCCTGGTATTCCAACACCATGCGCTGCTGCCGTGGATGACCGCTCGCGCAAATATAGAGTTCGGGTTACGCTCTGCGCGCCCGGAATTCTCTCGAACGGAACGCTCCGAGGTGGCCTCGGAATGGCTGGAAAAAGTCAACCTCTCCCACGCCGCCAATCGGCGTCCCGCCCGACTGTCCGGCGGCATGCAGCAGCGGGTCGGCCTGGCCCGCGCCTTCGCCATCGACCCGGCTATCCTGCTACTTGATGAGCCTTTCGGCGCCTTGGATGCCCTGACCCGTCGTCAGCTGCAGCTCCAGCTGCTGCAGGTCTGGGAAGCCTCACGACGTACCGTCGTTATGATCACCCATGATGTGGATGAGGCAATCCTGCTCTCTGACCGCGTGCTAGTGATGGCACCCTCCCCAAACTCCACCATCATCGCGGATATCGCTATCGATCTTCCTCGCCCGCGCATGGATGATACCGATGACAGTCAGGATGAGCGCAAGTCGGAGCTAAGACATCAGCTGCTGGGACTGCTAAAACACTAGTGGTCTGAAACCGGGGTGATCACGGTGGTGATATTGCAAAGGTAGGGCAGCATGATCACCGATATGGAATGATCAGGGCCCTAAGTAAGACCTGACCCCCGTTTGGTGGACGAGGAATTTGATCAGGAAGCAGATTTCAGGATAACAGGACAGCACCCGTGTCCACGAAGGATCTCTACCGGGGAAGTAGGCGGCGGATCCGGCGGGGATGCACGCCTGTCAGCTGGGTTATCTGCGCTACCGACGCGCCTTGAGCATGCAGTTCTAACACTCGGGCATCGATCTGGTGCTCCAGCCTGTTCCACCGATCGGGAACATTGTCCCATAGTGCCTGATCACCCCGGTGCTGCTTCCTCATGCGCTGCAGGACAGCCATCGCTGCCTTCTTGATTGCCCGGTTCACCCTCACAACTTCATCCTGTCCTTATCATGATCCCATCCTGGTATGGGTGTCTGCACTGGTAGATCAACCATCCTCTCGTCGAGAGACCATGAAGCGGGAAATCAGGGGCGAAACACCTTCCCGTGTCCTGTCGTAGGTCCACCACGGATCCGATTTTCGGAGAGCCCCGCGGTAAGCCGGCGTTTTCGAATCATCGTTGCTTTAAGTCGCTGGGACCGGCAGGAATGATTTTTCGCATGCCCAGCTTTTCACCACTCTGGCATTCTAATGTGGCTTAAAATATCGCCTGGTAAATATTTTCCAGAAGGGAAATAAATATACTCCTTTTCTAGGGAAAGTTACCCATCTATCTCAGCACGGTTTTTTACACTTACCTGATGAGTAGGCATTACGTGGTCAGCCAGGTCCGGGATTCGGAGTACTGCATTCTGGGGGTCTTTTCTCACCTGCGAGAAGCCCAGCGACTGGTGGAGGAAACATGTATCAGTGTTCATGGGATTCCCGCGATCGAGGTGTGGGAGGGTGAGCGGGTGCTCCATGATGAAGTGCCGGAAACAGTCGTGTACACCGCTTATCTTCATGAAGACGGGGAGATCAAGCTCTATCAGCATGTGCAGCGCACTCCTGCGATCCGCGCCACAGTCGTGGTCAACCACAGCTCCGTCCGGGCCGTGGGCACCGACCGGGATGAGGTACTCCAGAAGGTCGCGGAAGCCACCCCGGGAAAATGACAGGCCAGGGGTGATGCCGTTGCGGTGGAGCGCCCACAGTCTGTAGCTCACCATCACCCCGCCAGGATCTGTCCGTGTTCTCCGCCATGGGGGTATCCACCGTATGGGCCCACCTCCAGGGTCCGGGGCAGTGAACCGACCTCTCTGTCCCGCTGTGGAACCTGCTCTGGGGTGGGAGGCAGGGGCAGGACGACATCCTCCAGCAGGTGGTCAACGCCACCACCGAGGACGCTGATCAGGCCCACCGCGAGCTGGCGGAGCTGGTGGAGAAGCTGGCCCAGAAACAGGCCGCCACCGCTGAGGCACGGGCCCTGCTCGCCCAGGCAGGCGCAGAGCGTGCTGCCCTGACCACAGACAATAAGCGTCTGCGCCACCAGCTCCACACCCAGCAGCACACCCTCGAGGTGGCACAGGCCCAGGCGGCGGAAGCCGGTGGCCGACTCTCGGTGTTCGAACAATTATTTACCCACCACACCACCCACACCCCCATCACACCTGCTCCGGACGCCCCCACCCTGCCGGAGCAGACAGCACCCTCCTCCACCCCTTAAACCTTTAGAACACAGCAGAAACATGCCCCGCCGTGATGCGCGGTGAACAGCCCCCAGGACGCAGCCACTCCACCGGGCCTGCCCACGGTGTGGGTCGTGAGCAGGCGCACGTGTCTCGCACGAGGATTAAGGAAGAACCATAGGTATCACTTATGCTGGTGGGGTGAATAGAGGCGAGGTGACCCGGTTGCTGGGAAAAGTAGAGGACGCACTTATCAGCACCGGCTATGACGAGCTGGTGAACCAGGCCCGCAGGGGCACTGCCGAGGGTGCCGAGTACGAGCGGTTTATGCTGCTGTGTGACCTGGTGGAGACCCATATCACCACCCCCGGCGATAAGAACGACTCAAGCGAACGCTGGGAGGCTGTCCAGGTGATCACCACCTGCCTGCGGGGATTACGGCGCACGGCTGACTCCGCCCACCCCGCTGCCCAGGTGAGTCAGCGGTCCTACGCCTAACACCTTCCCCACCCTCACATCCCGCAGAGACCAGGGCACCCCAACCACCGGTGAGAAATCCCCGTGGGGGAACACCCCCTTACTACGACAGCCCTCCCGGGCCAGGACAGGGGTCGCTTCCGGGTGCAGTCACGGGGCAACCGGCGTTCCAGTGTGTCCCAAGGGGGCCGAAGAGCAGCACGTTCGGCCTCCTACTCCTGGTGCGCCAGGTACTCCTCCGGGGGCAACCCCGTGGTCAGATACACAATCCGGGTGCCGACACTGACACACTGATCGGCGAAACGCTCATAAAACCGGGCCAACAACGCCGTATCCACCGCCTCCCGGGTGGTATGGGCCCATTCGCGTTGGGTCAGCATGACCAACAGGTAACGATCCAGGTCATCAACGGCGTCATCGTCTCGTGCCAAGGCCAGCGCGGCCTCCGCATCCGGGACGATGAGAAGATCACGGGTCTTCTTGACCATGCCTAAGGTCAGGTGGGTGAGTTCCTCGAAATAACCGGTCACAGCCGCCGGAATCACCCGCTCGGGGTGGCGCCGGTGGGCGGATTGGGCGACGTGGGTGGCCAGGGCCGCCATGCGGTCGAGGTGTTCGAGGATATAGATCGAGGAGACCACCTGGCGCAGACCCCTACCCAGCGGGCTTTACAGGGCGAATAGATCCACCGCCCGCTGGGCACACCGGGTGCGGATCTCGGGCAGGTCGTGAGACAGGGTCAGGGCGTTTTCCGCGGAGTCCAACGATCCCTGCAAGAGTGCGTCGCAGGCTGCGGTCATGATGTCGCGAACCGTATCGCCCATGATGATCAGGTCGTGGGTGAAATCGTCGAATTGTTCCTGGTAGCTCGCCCGCATGGTCTTAACTATAGGAATAAGACCTCACCCGTGCAGGGAATTCACGTGCTGAACATTCCTCTCAGTCCCCCTCAGCAGATGATGCTGTTCTCGGTGAGGATGCGCCGCGTACCCTCCGGGCACACCGTCAGGGCCTGCTCCAGGGTGGTCCACCCGTTGGCAAGAATGAAACCGGCCGCCTGGGTGATATAGGACGTCTCTTTCCAGCTGTGGGGGAAGTGCTGCTGCGCGAGGGCTGCAACGCGGCGCAGAAGTGCCTGTCCCTCGGGGGAATCGAAGGGGTCTGTGTCAGTGTCGTACATAATTCCTTATTTTTTAAACACCAAGGTTTTTTCACACACCGGCCCCTACCGTGGGATTATCCGGGGTGATCTCCGGAGGGGGAACCTCTACGCTGGGCATACGCGCGCATCACCCCAGAGGTCGTACTGATCGGTAGCACCACCACAGGTTGTGCTCTCAGGTGGGTAAGGGGTGGGTTTTAGATACCGGTGAGGCTGTCACCGGCAGTAAGGTAGTCGGCCCAGCTTTCCACATCGGTGTGCGTGCGTAACAGGGCGCGACGTTGACGCTCGGTCAACCCACCCCACACCCCGAACTCCTCCCGGTTATCTAAAGACATCGCCAGACAGTGCCGCTGTACCGGGCAGGGCCGGCAGATGGTGGCGGCACGACGCTGCTGCGCACCCTGAACAAACAACGCATCAGGATCATCCTCCCGGCAGCTGGCCTGGATGACCCAGTCTTCCGGGGTGGGGATCTTCTCTGGCCTGCGGGCGCGGACCGGTTTCCGTCGGGTCATCCGGGTAGTGGGTCCCTGCCACACCGGAATATCCCGCTGCCGGTCACGGTAAAACGAGATGGTCATGGGCACGGCCTTCCTCCCGGGTTTCCCGGAGTAACTATAAATTTTCACCGAGGAGGCACTTTAACCCAGGTAGACTGTCCGAATAGAAACAAAGTTTTATGGGAAGGTTTGCATCCTCCTTACTTCACCCTCAAATAGGGGTGGTTTAGGTGGGGGAGGGTGATGGGGTGGGGGGATGAGCGGGTGACTGGGGGTCGTGTTTGCCCGGAGCTGGGGTTGTTATCGGACAGATTCCGTGGGTGGACCTGCACCCGAACGGCCCTTCCCCAGGTAGGGATCGGCCGAGGCCAGCAGCACCACTATTGGCAACCTCAAGGTGTCCCCGACGGGGAGTTGCGGGTGGGCGGGCAGAGATTGCCTGCCCACACCTGCACACCGGTGGGAGAGAACGGGCGGGCCAGGGTGTTGCCCTGTCCACAGAGCCTGGTCAGGACCTGACCATCGCCGTGGTCACTCTCATCACCGTGGCACCCCCGGCGATCCTGCCGACAGGTGGGCAGGTCGTGGTCACTAGGTAAACATAGCGCCCAGTTCGACAAGGTCATCGGCGGTGATCGTCGGTGCCACCATGGCTTTCGGATAGGCCGTTGCCGCCTGCCCGCGGCGAATCCAGGCACCCCGTAGTCCGGCCCGCAGAGCCCCGTCGACATCCCACGGGTGCACCGCCACCAGCAGGGCATCACCTGCCGCCACACCGGCCCGGGCGAGCGCGTACCCGTAGGCCGCCGGTGCCGGCTTCCAGCGGCGTGGCCCACGCACGTCCAGGTGGAGCTCGAAGTACTCCCGCAGTCCGGCCCGATCAAGGAGGGCCTCGGTGATCGTGGTGCTGCCGTTGGTCATGGTGATCAAGCGGATCCCAGACCCGTGCAACAGGCGTACCCCCTCGGCCACGTCAGGATGAACATCCAACCGGTGGAAACCAGCCACGACCTGGTCAATGAGCCCATCAGAGGGTGTGAGACCGGCTCGGGCGGGGAGGAGGGCACGCAGTCCGTCGCGGGCAAGGTCGGCGAAGTCGGCGTAGCCGCCCGCGGCTGTCAGGGCCATGCCGTCTCGGAGGATGCCGCTAAACCACTCGGGGAGCAGCTCGGCGGGGGCACCGACCTCGACCAGGCGATCACGCAGGGAACTCTGATCACTGAGGGTCTCATTGACATCGAAGATCACGACCGTGGGCCTGGGTTCGATCATGGCTATCCTCACTTCCTTCTGGGTGGGGATCATTATCGCACTCCCCGGGGGCTGCCTCCCGGGAAACCGATGAGGTCGGGGTCAGGCACATCCCCCGTTCCCTCCCCTGCTCAACATAATAATAATCATCATTTATCTTATGATTTATTATGTATGATGGTAGGGACAAGACCCCGCTACGGAGACCATCTGCCATGACCAGTTCCACACCCCGTGCCCGTACCGAACGTGCCCTCGCCGACCTCCTCGCCACAGAGGGAGCCCAGGCGATCACAGTCGCACGCGTCCGTGCCACCGCCCGGGTGGATCAGGCCCTGGCCGCTGAAGTCGTCCGCCAGTGGCGTGATACCCGCCGCACCGCCGCCGGTGATCCCGCGTTCGTACCTGCCACGGCGGAAGAAACCCATGCTTTCGAGGCGTTACGCGCGGTGATAGGCCAGCAGGTACTGGCCGGGCGGGCACACCAGGAGAACACCCTCCAGCAGGTGGTCAAAGCAGCGACCGAGGACGCCGACCAGGCCCACCGCGAGCTGGCGGAGCTTGTCGAGAAGCTGGCCCGGGAACAGGCCGCCACCGCTGAGGCACGGGCCCTGCTCGCCCAAGCGAACGCAGAGCTTGCCGCCCTGGCCACAGATAATAAACGCCTGCGCCACCAACTCCACACCCAGCAGCACACCCTCGAGGTAGCCCAATCCCAGGCGGCGGAAGCCCGCGGCCGGCTCTCCGTGTTCGAGCAATGGTTTACCCAGCAGACCACCCACACCCCCATCACACCTGCTCCGCACGCGATTATCCCGCCAGAGCAGACACCACCCTCCCCCACCTCTTAAACCCTCCCGGAGGGGGAAACCATGACCTTGCCTGTGCGCTGACACCGGGTCAGTTCCACCGACGTGCCCTCGTTGACGTCCTGATTCCGGTTCCGGGCGGGCCCGGTACTTGCGCGACCACGATGAACTCTATGCCACCTCCATCGACCGGCTGGCCGAAATAGCGTCGCTTGACCACCAGTAACGACTTATGCGGCCCTGATCGGAGGGGAAAATGAACCCCGTCCCCGCAAGTTGCAGATGCACCACCTTAAAAGACAACCATCAGCCTCCCGGTCCGGAAGTAGTGTAAACCTCCACTCGAGCTATGTCCGTACGCAATACATCCTCGGCGTACTCAATGAAGCGATTGTCGGCCACCTGAGTTCGCCGCTCCAGCCGGAGTATAAGTAGTTCTTTTTTTACCTGGAGTAGCTCCTGCTCTCGCATCGATGTCACCCCGGGCACAATCGTTTCCCACTTGCGTACTGGAGGAAGAGACCATCTCCTCCTGAGTAGATCGTAAATTGATCCGGAAAGATCCTGGTGGAGCATTCCCGGTACCATATTCGCGGGGAAGAAGGACCGCTCGATAAGTGCTGGGGTGTTGTTCACCGAGCGGAGACGTTCAAGATAGAAAACTGGTTCGCCCGCGTCGATTTCCAGAGCCTGGGTGACTTTTTCTGGGGCCTGGCGTCGGTCAGCAGTCAGGATCCGCGAGGTAACTTCCATATTGCGGTCATGAAAGCGGGGTATAAAACCCTCTATCCTCGTCATCTCCACCTTAGGAACTGTGGCCCGGAGGAAAGTTCCACCGGTCCTTCCTCGACGACGTTCCACCACGCCTTCCATCTGCAGCAGTTCCAGGGCCTTGCGCACAGTCATCCGGGCCACTCCGAACTCTTCAGCCAGTTCTCGCTCGGTAGGAAATCTATCGCCGGCCTGCATCTTTTCGTGGCTGATACGAGACCGGAGAATCTCACCGATCGTTACGTGGGTCGATTGCTTGGGCGAAGACGGGGAAGGCAGGTACACCATGGAACAAACCTTACGTTTTTTCAGTTCAGCCAGGGTTTTTATTCTCGTGGGCGGTAATCCGGCATCAGGAGTGTCTTATATGCCGATGCTCATGGTCGCCAGGTGCGTTCGGCCTATACTTTTTTACCAGCAACTTTTTCTGAAGAAAATAGTACCGGCCTGACCCCCGGTAAGGGGGTCAAACCGGCGCCGTCCCGCGGTGAATCCTAGGCATCTGAAGGCGAAGTGGATCCCTTCAGATTTTAACTGCCCGACCTAGCTCTACGCAGTGGAGGAGATTCATAAAGAGGTGGTCTTGTGCCTCCCCACCGTGTTCTCGGATTTCTGGGTGCCACTGGACGCCGATAACACTCCGGCGGGGATCCTCCACCGCTTCCACGGTGCCATCAGCTGCTCGGGCAACAATACGCAGTCCTTCCCCCAGTTCATCAACTGCCTGATGATGCGCCGACGCAGTCCACACTGAAGATCCGAGAATTCCGGCAAGCCGGGAACCAGGGGTGATTTCTACCTCGTGCGGTGTGAACCTCTCCGCCAAGGTGGTGCTCTTTCTTTTGAGCTGAAAGGAATGTTTCACAGCACTGGTCGGCAGGTGCTGGATCAAGCTCCCCCCATACAGCACGTTGAGAAGCTGCATCCCGCGACAAATGCCCATGATCGGCAAATTTCGGTGCAGCGCATGCCGTGCCATCCCGAAGTCCAACCGGTCCTGCTCCGGGTCGACGTTATACACCCGGGGATCAGGTTCCTGTCCGTAACGGTGTGGGCTGATATCTCCACCCCCAGGCAGGAGCAGAGCATCAAGATCCGGCGGGTGGGACAGGTCGCTGGGATTGAGGAGAATCGGCTCTGCATCCAGAGAGCGGAGACGATCCGCAATGAGGTCAATCAGCTGGTTAGCAATTACCACCCTCTTATCAGCGGGCGAGCTGCTAAGCCGAGACGGTATTCCGATTTTGTACATGGTCATCCTGGATGAGGGTCTTGAGCGCGACGGTGGTGTCACCGGCTCGTTCGGGATCAATGGTGGCGTTCTTGCTCAGCGCTCTTCGCACTGCCATGAAGTCATGCGACTGATTAATGGCGTCGACAGCAATCAGACGATTTCCGCGGTAGTACAGGAGGGAGAAGCATTCGGTGGCCGGGTCGCCTCGGAGAACATAGTCGTCATACCCGTGGGATAGACCGGCAATCTGTAGCTTGAGATCTCCTTGATCTGACCAGAACCAGGGAACTTGGGGGGCAGGCAAGGAATTGCCCACGATAGAGGCAGCGACAATCTTTCCCTGGGCTGCCGCGTTTTGCACCGATTCCACACACACCACTTCTCCCGGCAGGGAAGGGTGAGGTTGCTGGGTGCAATCACCTGCGGCATAAATATCTGGGTGCCTGGTTCGCCCCGCGTGGTCGACGAGGATGCCTCGTTGGCACTCAAGGTTGAGCTGCTGCGCTAAGGCGGTGTTGGGGATCACACCGATTCCCACCACAACCAGATCAGCGGGGATTTCCTGCCCATCAGCCAGAATAACTCCGGTGACCTCGCCTTCCTCGCCGACGGCAATCTCGGTTACCGCTGCTCCGGTCATGACGGTGGCGCCGCGGTTTTCGTGCGCCTGCCGGTAAAACTCCGAGATGGGGGGAGCCGCCACCCGGCCAAGGAGGCACTCTCCAGCTTCCAGGATGGTGACTTCTATGCCCCTCATCCGAGCCGCCGCGGCGGCTTCCAGGCCGATGAATCCACCGCCGATGACTACCACCTTCCGGGCCTCCCCGAGTCCCCGACTGAGCTGACGAGCACTGTCAATGTCACGCAGATACACCACACCCTCGGCTTCGGCACCGGGGATGGTCAGGTGTCGAGGTGTGGCACCGGTTGCGAGTACGACTTTGGCAAAGGTGATGGTGTCCCCGTCCTGGGTAACCGCCTCCCCCTGGCCGCGGGCTGTGATGTTCACTTCGGTGATGCGGCTGCCGGTCCGGAGATCTATGTGGTTATCCAGGTAGTAGTCATCCGCCCGCAGCTGGAGGCTGTATTCATCAGCCTCTCCGGTCAGAAAGGCCTTAGAGAGCGGAGGGCGTTGATAAGGGGAGTACGGTTCTTCCGCTGCGATCATGATGCCGGCGTCGTAACCTTGGGCCCGCAGGGCCACGGCGGTATGTAAAGCCGCCTCACCGCCCCCGATGATCAGGGTACCGGTCGTGAGTGTGGTCATGTTATTGCTCCGGGGCGATAGTGACTTCGAGCCCGTCGAGCTCATCGGTCATACGGATCTGGCAGGAGAGACGGCTGTTGGCCTGGCGTTCGGAGACCGTGTCATCGAGCATTTCATCCTCGAAATCTTCCGCGATTCCCGTCTTCTCCAAAAACTCCGGAGAGACATACACATGGCAGGTGGCACAGGACAGTCCACCGCCGCATTCGGCGACGATGCCAGGCACACCGTGCTTCACGGCGGTTTCCATCACGGATGCGCCTGGCCGGGCTTCCACTGTGTGGCTTCGTCCGTCAGGGGATTGAAGTCGAATGGCGGGCATGAGGGGCCTACTTTCAGTTCGAGGTGCCGGGAGGACCAGACCTTGCCGGATCCGGTCCTTCCTGGGGGAGGGTTTAGAACAGCTCGAAGTACTCGCGGTGTTCCCAGTCGGTGACACCGTTGACATAGGTGGAGGCATCCGGATTATTGCTTAACCACTCGTTGTAGCGGTTGACCTCGCTGCGTTTCATCGTGACGATGTAGTCGATAAAGGCATCGCCGAACTCCTTACGGAAGAAGGTGTCCTTCTCCAGCAGGTCGAGGGAAGCCTCCAGGGTGTCCGGGAGTTGCGGGACGTCCTCCGCGTAGGGGTCCTCGGCCATGACTCCCGGCTCAATCCGGTTGAGGATTCCATCCAGGCCGGCTACAGCCTGCGAAGCAATGTAGAGATACGGGTTCGCCGCTGAGTCTCCGACCCGGTTTTCCACATGGGAGGCCTGATCGTGGGGTGAGGAGATAACCCGCATCATGGACGCTCGGTTGTCCATGGCCCAGGTCAGTCGGTCTGGGGCCAGAGAGTAGGGGCGGCGGCGTCGGTAGCCGTTGATGGTGGGAGTGGTGAAGGTGGAAGCTGCGATGCCGTGGGCGAGCGTTCCGCCGACATAGTGGCGTCCCAGCTCAGAGAGCGCCTCTCCCTCACCCGGGACCATGAGGTTTTCTCCTGTGACAAGATCGACCACCGAGGTGTGCAGGTGCCAGCCGCTGGCATAGAAGCCCTCGATGGCCGGGGTGCACATGAAGGACGCGATATGCCCATTGCGCTTGGCGATCTGTTTGACAGCCATGCGGAACAGTACTGCGGCGTCCGCTGCAGCCAAGGCTTCCAGGATGTCGAAGGTTGTCTCCACCTGGCTGGGCGCCCACTCGTCATCCATGGAACGAAGCGGCATCCCCATGTCTTCGATGGCCTTGCGGATCGGCCGGAGGATGTCGTCGATTTCGTCGAGGTGATCGGTGAGCAGGTAGCTGTAGCCTCGGGCAACCGGTGCCACGCGAGGGGGATCAGCCGGGGTTCCCGGTGCCCCCAGAGATCCGGTTTCCAGCATGTTATCGATGAGTTTGGTGAGATACCATTCCATCTCGATTCCAGCGATTAATCCGTAGCCGGCGTCCGCCATTTTCTGCAGTGACTGCTTCAGGATGGAGCGCGGAGCGAATGGGAAGAGCTCGCCGTTGCTCATGTAGAGGTCGCTGATGACCACCGCGGTTTCCGGGGCCCAGGGAAGCACCCGGAAGGTGACCGGGTCCGGGACCATTTTCACATTGGGGCTGCCGCGCAGTCCCTCGACGGTGAAACCACCGTCTGCGCTGAAGGGGTTGAGCACGATGGCGTTGGCCGGGTCGAAGAAGAAAGGAGCCATGGTGATGTCATTGCCGGCTTTGAGCGCGGCCGCATAGGCGTCCCTGGTGAGGGACTTTCCGCGCAGCAAACCATGCTGATCAGGCCAGACGATGCGGATGACCTCGATGCCATCAGTTTCGATCCGTCGCAGGCTGCGCTCTGCGGCTTCCTGCTGGACGGGGGTGTAGAGGTCGTACTTCTCGATGAACTTCGGGGCGTACACGGGGGTCTGTGTGGTGGTCATGATCTCTCCTTGAAATGTGGACGGGATAATTTTGGGATCAGAGTGGGGGTTGGTGAGGGAAGTGCTCGAGGGCCAGATGGGCGCTGATGTGCGGGTATCTTCACAAAGTGCGCTACCGGGCTATGGAGATTCACCGGTATGCACCGGTGCCCGTGCGTCGGCGTGGTCTATCCAGCCGCCGATGACCTTTTCGGCCCCTTGCTGGAGAAGCGCCCGGTTGTTTTCCGCTTCAGCCATGAGATTTTCCACGTTGATGCCGTGCTGACGGATTTTGACCTTTTCAATACGGAGCAGTTCTCGGATACCTGTGACGGACATTTCGGGGTGAAACTGGATGGCCAGCGCGCTTCCCTGTCGCCAGGCTTGCGGGTACCGCTGCGACACTGCCAGCAATTCTGCTCCGGGGGGTAAATCAATGCTGTCGGTGTGGAAGGAAAAATATCGTCCGGTGAGTTGGTGGGCCACGTCTTCTTGACCAGCTACGGGGACGACATCGACGAACCCGCATTCCAAACCGTGATCACCCGGCCGGGATGTGCCACCGAGTGCCTCAGCGAGGATCTGCGAACCAAGGCAGATTCCGAGCACCGGGATGTCAGCATCCACGGCGTCGCGCAGAAACTGGGCCTCTTCCCGCAGAAAGGGGAACCGGTCTTGGTCATAGGCCGCGTATGGCCCGCCGAAGCAGATCACCTGGGAAACCTCATGCAGATTTGGAAGTTTATCCCCCGCGAAAGGTTGAATATGGCGCCAAGTCTTTTTCCGGTTGTCTAGTATCTGACACACCTGGTCGATATCCGGGTCGGGATTATGGGTGATCAGCAGGGTAACCTGCTTCGTTGGCGTCGGTGTCATGGCTGTGGCCTCGGATCAAGGCTGGATGTCCATGGATGCCAGTGGTCGTTGCCGGCCAGCGCCTGCATCAGGGTGGTGGCGCTGTGTCGATCCAGCGCGAGCCACGATTCATCGGGAGATACCTCATAGGGGGCAAAATCCCAGATTCTGAGCCTGCGAACTTCAGCGATGACGGGTCTCATCGCGGCGACTTCACGTTCTAGATGTCGCACCTGGCGTTGGAGAAATTCATTCTGCTCCCGGAGTTTCTCCAGGGCGGAATCGAGATCGGTCATGTGTTACGCCTCCTTCCTTTTCCGTTCATAAATTCTTAGAAGATCAGGGTGAGGTTTTCGTGGATATGTTCTGAGTCAATGAGGTTGACCTGCTTGAGACGGATTTCCCATCCGTTCTTCCCCTCACTGAGCGCATGGCCTGTCCACCCTGCGTAGGTCTTCGCGATGCCTGCTCGAAATTCGTGGACCATGAAATTCGATCTGATGAATCGCAGGGAGTTTTCGGGTTCATCGTGGACTTCGATATTCGAAATAATCCGGCGAGTCCGGGACTGTGGGATCTGACTGAAGGCCAGGCCCGTTCGCAGCCAGTAGACCCGGTCCGTTAGGCGGCGACAGTCATCAAAAGAATGGGAGATCTGGGTCCGGGGATCTCCCCCACCTGGGATCACGGGAACCCAGTACAAGCAGTCGGCAGAAAACAGCTCAAGCCACTCATTGAATCGGGCCTCGTCGATCAGCCAGGCTTCCCGGTTGAGGAATGCCTCCGCTTCCCGGTGTGTCTCGACGTCTGCGCCAGCCCAGTCCTGTCGGAGGACCTGGTTGAAGCGGTCTAGGTCAGCGTAGAATTCATTGTCCACATGGTAGGACCAGGCGGAGGTATCCTCATATTTCTTGAGTTTGCTCACCATTACTTCTCCCCGTTCATCAGTCGCAGCCATTCGCCGTAGTAGCTCCGCATATGAATCTCATCGGTCACTGCAGACTTGATCACGCCGTTTTCACTGAGTTCCTGCCAGTCCTCGACATCCAGACCACGGTTCATCAGGATCCATTCAGCCTCCGGGACGGCAAGGCCCCGTTGGACCTCCTCAAAATTGGCCTGATCGTCGGGCTCCCCAAAAGCCGGGAAGTCCTCCTGAGTCCGCATCCGCATCGTGTTGATCTCATCAGGGACCCCGCCGATAGTGGTGGCGTTCCAGGTCAACTGGGTCCGGTCCACAGCCAACGGCTCGATAACCTGGATCTGATTTCCGATGAGGAGGAGATTTGGAAAAATGCTGAGATTGATCTGTGCACCGGCGCAGACATCGAGCAACCGGTCCGCGTCGTCTGGATATTTTTCCCGGATCATCTCCTCGAACCATTCCCGACCGGGTTGCGGGCGCTGGTTTTCCCAGATGGATCCCGGCCCGTCGAAGTTCGGTCGCTGATCCAAGACACTGTGACCATTACCGAGGGAATGGATGGACATCGCTCCATCATCGGGGGTCTTGCCAAAGTAGGACATATCCTTGCTGTCTCCCAGGCGAGAAGCCATCTCCAACAGGGAGCGATGGGAGAAAGAGGGGTGGTATCCATCCCCGGCATTGTCGTAGGCGAGTTTCCAGTTGCCCCGATAGCCCATACGGTGAGCGCCACTGTTGACGATCACTTCGCCCTCAGGGGCCCGGTCGATCCAGTAGTCCAGCCAGGGCCTGGCGTTGCCGAGATGGTCCTCCAGAGTGGGAGCATTCTCATTGAGGGTGCCGAAAATAAATCCCCGGTAGGTTTCCACCCGGCTGACCTTGCCCAGGTCGAATTCAGACTTGTCGAAGTCCGCGTATCCCTGCGGCCAAGGAGCACCCACAAGTTCACCGGTGTTCCGGAAGGTCCAGCCGTGATAGGGGCACTGAAAGCTCTTGGCTACCCCGGACTCCTCCCGGCACAACGTTGCGGCACGGTGTGAACACCGGTTGAAAACGGCGTGGATAACACCCTTCCGGTCTTTAGTGACGATGATCGGACGCAATCCCATGCGAACCGAAAGGAAGGAGTTAGGCTCCGGAAGCTGGGATTCGTGGGCCAAGTACACCCAGGTCTGACCGAAGACCTTGATCATTTCCTCCTGGAAGATCCGATCTTCGGTATATAGCTCCCGGTGGACCCGGTCTCGGCGAATGTAGTCATCCCACCGCTTGGGCGCCTGTTGGACCGGCGCCAATTCAGAGAGCTCATTGGGGATCCCCATTTGTAAACCATCCTTAAACCCGTTTCGTGTCCCAACAATTGAGATGGACACCCTCTTTGACCGAGACCATGCCGAGATGCATGTCACAACAAAAGCTAAGTCATGATTCAAACCACACCTAATTGGTCTAAAGAAAGGGCCCCAAGCCGGGTGGCGAAAACGAGCCATCAGTCCTGAGGTGGACATACCTTGGGAGCGGTGCGGAATAGTTTCGGAATATATCCGTAGCTGCAGGAGGAGGATCTCATTCGGACTTCCCCGGATGAATGTATTCCTCCTTCCGGAATCTTCTTCCTGGGCGGGTTCGAGAGACGTGCAACGGGGGATCCCACCGCTACCCCCTTCCTCAATATTTGTAGACCTTTTAGCGGTATGGGTCTTCCCCTGCCATCCTCAAAGAGGGGCGAGACACACTTCACCACCATAAATCCCCCCATCACGCTGAAAATACCTTCAGTCCTTCCTGCGAAACGAGACCAGTTATGACCCACTCTGAGATCAACCCCACCGCCAAGGGTTCCGGCACTGCCGCAACCGACAAGTTCAAGCACGAAGCCATCAAGTCGGACACCTCCACGGAGCGCGCCAACGAGATCTACAAGGATCTGCTGGCTGCGATCGCTGATGTTGCCCACAAGCATGAGGTCACCTACGACGAGTACCGCGTGCTGAAGAACTGGATGATCCAGGTCGGCGAGTACGGTGAATGGCCGCTGTGGCTGGACGTGTTCGTCGAGCACGAGATCGAGAAGATCAACTACAACCGTCATCACTACACCGGCACCAAGGGCTCCATCGAGGGCCCGTACTACGTTGAAAACTCCCCGGAGCTGCCGTGGAAGTGTGAGATGCCGATGCGCGAGCAGGACAAGGCTGCTCAGCCGTTGATCTTCCAGGGACAGGTCACCGATGTGGACGGCAAGGGCCTGGGTGGCGCCACCGTCGAGCTGTGGCACGCCGATGAGGAGGGCTTTTACTCCCAGTTCGCCCCGGGCATCCCGGAGTGGAACCTGCGTGGCACCATCGTCACCAATGAAAACGGCGAGTACGAGATCAAAACCCTCCAGCCCGCTCCGTACCAGATTCCGGCTGACGGCCCGACCGGCTGGTTCATTGAGTCCTACGGTGGTCACCCGTGGCGCCCGGCCCACCTGCATCTGAAGGTGAAGTCCCCCGGTTACCGCGAGATCACCACTCAGCTCTACTTCCAGGGCGGCGAGTGGATCGATAATGATGTCGCCACCGCCGTGAAGCCGGAGTTGCTGCTCGACCCGCAGACCGACGCCGATAGCAACAACATCGTCAACTACAGCTTCGCTCTCGACAAGAAGGAATAACTCCTGCCCGCAGCATGAGGACAGCGACAAGTCGGCATCGCCTGTGGTGTACTCAGACTGCCTCTGCGTTCCTCCCCCGCTTGCGGCACGGAGGAGTGCGGCTAGCACAACGAGGTCATCACCGACATGACCCGACGGCGTGTCGCACCTGGGTTCAACCCCAGCCCGCACACGGGTTGAGGTTGAGATGTCTGCCGAGAATTAAGCAACCCCCGGGCCATGACCTGTCTACCGCAGGGGGTCGGGTAGATGCCTCCCTAGTGCCCGGCAGAAGCTGTGCGGGCACCAGGGTAAGCGAGGGGTGTTTCTTTGGCGGCGAGCTCTGCAACATCTGCCTGGTCGGTGATCAGGAAGCTCATGAGGTCTTCACCGGGGATGATGTCGCCGTCGTAATTCCCCTTATTAAGGGGGCAGGTGGCCGACTTTTGACCACGATGGCGCCTACCGCTTTCGAACATCTTCTGCGCGGACATCAGAAGACCGCTGCACACCGCACTCATGGGCTCCTACACAAAAAAACTTCGAATTCCCCTCCTCGTCCGACAGGGGTACCTCGATGAGAGAATGCGGTTTGCTCCGCAGCGAGTATGTCGTTCTCTTCACGGTTATAAGGCGAGGCGGCCAGTTGAGTGATTCACCTGGCCGAAATATATCTCCGGCGTTCTCCGGGCCCCTAGTCCTTCAGCCATTCCTCCACCGTGCCTGGGTGGTTGTCGGCCCACCGGCGTACCGCTGGCAGGATGTCGAGTCCGTCGCGCTGAACGTAGAGGTCCATCTCGTTGACATCTGCGGTGGTGAAACGGATGCGTTGCAGCACCGCGCGGGTGTGCTCGTCGCACTCGGCCCAGAAATCGTTGTGCGCGAGCAGACAGGCCTCGTCCGGGGCAGGGAAAGCTCCCTTCGGATCGGTGAGCGGGCGCAGGTCGTGGGCCTCGTTGAGGAACATCGGCTGCCACAGCGGGGTGACGAAGTTCTCGCGGGCTGCGATACGCGTATTCACCGTGTCGATGACCTTGTCGATGTCGCCGGACGGCTGTTCCCATCCCAGCGAATCGAGCCCGTAGGTTGTCAACAGGTCGTTGCCCATGACGGTCAGGCCGGCGTAGGAGCCGGTCCCCTGCACGACACGGGTGGCGAAGGTGTCGGCGACTTCCTCACGGGCGAGGTCCTCCAGTGAGGTGATCGCGGCATCGGCGTAATCGGGCACCGCCCAGAAGAACTTGGCGTCGTCGTACAGTGGGGCGACATTGGTGACCGAGTCCTTGATATCGGCCCAGTACATGGCGTGCCCGCCCGGCAGCCAGGCGTCGGCGAACAGCTGGTGCTCCCCGCTGGCCAGTTTCGGGTACATCTCCGGGTGCGGGCCCTCGTGGACCACGACCTCGTGGCCGAGTCGCAACAACACCTCCTCGACGACAGCTGCGGCAACCTGGTGGAAGGATTCGTTGATTCGTCCGTAGTGGATCTTCATGTCGCTGGTGGTCCTTAAGACGCGGTCGAGTACAGACCGGCTTTCGCCGGTCCTGTTGCAAAGTTGGGTGGGGAACTGAGAATACCCGGTTCTTCGTCGCTTGGTCGGCATTATGGCCCGGCCTGCTTAGCCTGGATCCACCGATGTAGTTTAGTTTCCAACGGCGTGGGAATAAAGGAAATGCCCTTCCGACATGGGATAATACGACTTATCTAAGGTCCGTATTCCATATCAAGAAAGAGCATCTCCAAGGTGCAAGTATCTCACACCCGAAACGCTTTGTCAGTTTCCTTCGACGACCCCAACCTCATCTCTACAGCAGGGCTGGTTCCGATCATGCGCCTTGCCGACACCGCAGGCCTGACAGCCCTGGCCGAGGACCGGTTAACAGTACCAACCGATAAAGGTGCTAACCCAGGTGCCAAAATCACGACCCTGATCGCCGGTATGGTTGCTGGCGCTGATTCCATCGCCGATATGGATATACTGCGTCACGGTGGGATGAGCACGATCTTTAACCAGATCTACGCACCCTCGACCCTGGGATCATTCCTCCGGTCATGTGCTTTCGGGCACGTGCGCCAATTTGATGCCGTGGCCTCCCGGTTCCTGACCGGCCTGGCAGCACAGGCACCGAATCTGGTTCCTGCCACCGAGGGGTACGTCTTCGTCGATGTTGACGACACGATCGTCGAAGTCCACGGATATAAGAAACAAGGTGCCGGCTTCGGCTACTCCGGTGTTCGTGGACTTAATGCCCTGCTTGCCACCGTCAGCACCCAAGACTCAGCACCAGTGATCGTGGGCCAACGTCTACGAAAAGGATCATGTGGGTCGCCTCGTGGTGCCAAGCGCCTGATCGGCGATGCGGTGGCCACCACCCGGCGTGTGCCGGGGATGGACAACCAGAAGATCCTTCTACGCGCGGATTCTGCATACTATGGACATCCGAGTATCAGTGCCGCGATCAAGGCAGGTGCGGAGGTGTCCGTAACGACCAGGATGACCTCGAATATCACACAGGCGATCACCCAGATTCCGGACACGTCCTGGGAAACCATTGAGTACACCGACGCCGTGTTCGACGAGGGCACCCAACGCTGGATCTCCTCCGCAGAAGTCGCTGAGATCCCCTTTACCGCGTTTACCTCACGGAAGAAAACTGACCACATCCCCGGTCGGCTGGTTGTCCGCCGCATACCTGAGCTGAATAAGAAAGACATCGACCAGCCGGGACTGTTTGATTTATACCGGTTTCATGCGGTGTTCACTACTGCCGACCCAGACATCCTCGATACCGTTGCCGCGGATAAAACCCACCGACAACACGCGATCATTGAACAGGTCAACGCGGACCTGAAAAACAGCGCCCTGGCGCATATGCCGTCAGGTGTATTCACCGCGAACGCGGCCTGGCTGGTGTGTGCGGTGATGGCGTTCAACCTCACCCGCGCTGCCGGGACCATCGCTGCAGGGACGATGGCCAGGGCCACTACGTC